>JBQGEI010000430.1:0-3012 GCA_052039535.1 Pseudoxanthomonas sp. | reverse complement strand
CTGTTCGTGCTGGCCTACCTGGCATCCCTGCTCACCTACCAGGTCGCCGTCCGCCTGGGCGCGGGCTGAGGGGCGCGCGATGGCGCTGTGGCTGCAGTACGTGATCGTCGCGCTGGTGGTGCTGCTGGCGCTGTGGATGTTCCTGCGCCGGCAGTTTCCAGCCGCCGTACGCCGCGCGCGCATCGCGCTGGCCGCGCCGCTGGTGCGTGATGGCCGGCCGCCCTGGATGCGACGCCTGGCACGCGTGCTGGCGCCGGTGCAGGCGGGCAGGGGGGGCACCTGCGGCGGCTGCGACGGTTGTGGCCCGGAGCCGCCGGCCCGGTGAGCCACCGCCGAAGGTCGCAATAGGAACGGGCGCCCTGCGGCGCCCGTTCCGTTTCCGGCGCAGCCCGCCGCTCAGCCGGCCACGTGTTCCGGCAGCCACGCCCGGTAGCGGCCGCTGCAGTGGAGCAGGGCCATCATGTACAGCATCCCGTCGTAGTAGCGGTGGTGGCCGTCGGGCACCGGCCGCTCCCACAGCGCCCGCACGAACTCCAGCCGCCGCGGATGGTCGGCCGCCAGCGAGGCCACCGCGTTCATCGAGACCAGCCCGGTGGTCTGTCCGCCGCCCAGCGGCGTCCCATCCAGGGTGTAGAGGCTCACGTAGTCGTCCATGCCCTGGGCGTGGAAGAACGCCTGGATGCGGTTGCTCAGCTCGACCTGGCGCGGATCGGCGCGCCACCAGGACCAGTCCATGGACCAGTTCATCGCATTGCGCCAGGCGTCGTAGCGGAAGTCCGCCGAGCCCGGGTGCCAGGGCGCCGCCCATGGGGTGCCGTCGAAATTGCCGTACTCGGAGATCAACCCCGTGCGCGGATGGGCCGCCTTGTTGAAATAGTCGCGGCTGACCCGGGCGGCGCGCTGCCAGAACCCGCGGTCGGCCTCCGGCCCCACCCGCGCCCAGACCTCGTAGAAGGCCGGCAGGTGGTAGGAGCCATCGGTATGGTTGGCGTTGGCATCATGCGGGGTGAAGCGGACCATCCCCGCGTCGTGGTCGAACAGGTTGAGCGCCGTGGCGCGCGGGCTGGTGCTGGTCGCGCCGGTGATCGGCTGGCGATGCAGCACGTCCGTCAGGATGCGGTCGGCGTGGGCGCGGTAGTCGTAGATGCCCTCGCCATCACCCCAGCGCGCCGAAGCGAAGTACAGCGCGGTGATGAAGTACTCCTCGCCATCCGGGGCCGGCATCTCGTCGATGGCGGTGCCGTCGGTGCGCACCGACCACGCGAAGTAGCCATGCGCCGGATGCGTCGGGTCCTGCTGGTACATGTGGGTCATGGACCAGTTCCAGATCGCGTCGAACTCCGCCTTCCGGTCCATCTGCACGGCGATCATCATCCCGTAGGACATGCCCTCCGAGCGCACGTCGTCGTTGTTGACGTCCTTGATGTAGGCCAGCGGCCCATGTCCGTTGTCGCCGGCGGCGTAGTAGACGGCCTGGTGCTCCGGGTCGCCATGGAACAGCTGCCGGAACGCATCCCCGACCTTGGCCTCGACTTGCGCAGGCGCGTATCCGGCTTCGGCGAACAGGTCCGGGTACTGGCCGCTTGCCACGGCGCCGGCCTGGGCGGCCGCCTGCGGCGTTGCCGGTTGCGGCGTGGCGGCGGCACCGGCGTCGCCCCCGGCGCAGGCCGCCATGGCCAGTAGCAGGGGCAGGGTGGCAACCAGGCGCAGAATGGATGGAAGATGCTGCATGCGACGCGATCCCCTGTGGAAAAACGCCGCCGACCATAGCAGAACCACGGGCCCTGTCCCGCTCAGCGGCCGCCTGCAACGTCCACGAAGCTGCCGGTGGTGTAGGAGGCCCGGCTGGACAGCAGCCACAGGATGGCCTCGGCCACTTCGCCGGGCTGACCGCCACGGCGCAGCGGCACCATTGCCTTGACCCGCTCGATGCGGTCCGGCTCGCCGCCGTCGGCATGCATGCCGGTGTGGATGAAGCCGGGACGCACGGCGTTGACGCGAATGCCCTCCTGCGCCACCTCCTGGGCCAGGCCACGGGTGAGCGTGTCCAGCGCGCCCTTGGAGGCGGCGTAGTCCACGTACTCACCCGGCGAGCCGGTCAGCGCGGCCACCGAGGACACGTTGACGATGGAACCGCCCCGTCCGCCGTGGCGGGTGGACATGCGGCGCACCGCCTGCTGGCAGCAGAACAGGGGGCCGAGCAGGTTGGTGGCGAAGATGCGCTGGACCCGTGCCGGGTCCACGTCCTCGAGCCGCGCCTGGGTCTCCAGCACGCCGGCATTGTTGACCAGCGCATCCAGCCGACCGAGGCGCACGTCGATCTGCCGGAACAGCGATGCCACCTGGCCGGGATCGGAAACGTCGGCCTGCAGCGCCAGCGCATGGCCGCCGTCCGCGCCGATGGCCTCCACCAGCGCCTCCGCGCCCTGCGCATCGCGGCGGTAGTTGAGGACCACGGTGTAACCGCGCGCCGCGGCAAGGGCCGCGGTGGCGGCGCCGATGCCGCGGCTGGCACCGGTCACGAGCAGGACTGTTCCATGCTCCATGCCAGCCTCCCGCCCGTTACATCCGGAACACGCCGAAGCGTGCCGGCCCGATCGGCGCGTTGAGCGAGGCCGACAGGCCCAGTCCCAGCACGCGGCGGGTGTCGGCCGGATCGATGATGCCGTCGTCCCACAGCCGGGCGGTGGCGTACCACGGGCTGCCCTGGTGTTCGTACTGGCCGCGCACCGGCGCCTTGAACGCCTCTTCCTCTTCCGCGCTCCACTGGCCACCACCGCCCTCGATCGCATCGCGGCGCACCGTCGCCAGCACGCTGGCGGCCTGCTCGCCGCCCATCACGCTGATGCGCGCATTCGGCCACATCCACAGGAAACGGGCGCCATACGCGCGTCCGCACATGGCGTAGTTGCCGGCACCGAAGCTGCCGCCGATGACCACGGTGAACTTGGGCACGCTCGAGCAGGCCACCGCGGTGACCATCTTGGCCCCGTCCTTGGCGATGCCGGCGTT
>JBQGEI010000429.1:0-3821 GCA_052039535.1 Pseudoxanthomonas sp. | reverse complement strand
GCGCGCCAGCTCGGCGTGCGCAGCGTCGCGGTGCCGGTGGAAACCCGCTATTGCGGGCAGGATGGCGGGCCGCTGCGGCGCAGCCATTTCCGTCCGCTGCGCGACCTGTACCGGATCACCTCGCACGTGGTCGGCCAGGTGCTGGCCCAGGGCGATGTGTGGCGCGAGTACGCACGGGTGCGCGCGCAGCCACCGCGGGTGGACACCACCGCCTGAGCGACGGCCGTTGCAGGCCGAACCATCGCTGGCCGCGGCCGGCACGCGCGGCTATAACGGCCTTGCCGATCCAGGGGTAGTGCGATGACCGGGCTGTTGCTGTTCCAGATCGCGGTGATCCTCGTGGCCGCGCGCGCCTGCGGGCTGCTGCTGGCACGCCTGGGCCAGCCACCGGTGATCGGCGAGATGGCCGCCGGCATCCTGCTGGGGCCGGTGGTGTTCGGCGCCGCGCTGCCGGGCCTGCACGCCCAGCTGTTCCCGGCGGCCTCGCTGCCCGGGCTGTCCTCGCTGGCGACCCTGGGCCTGGTGCTTTTCATGTTCGTCATCGGCGTGGAGATGCGCGCACCGGAAGGCGCGCGCCCGCAGGTGGTGGCGGCCGCGCGCGTGGCGGGACTGTCGGCGCTGCTGCCGTTCGGCCTGGCGCTGGCGGTGGCGCCGCTGCTGCACGGGTCGCTGGCGCCGGACGGCGTCGGCTTCTGGCCCTTCGCGATGTACCTGGGCGTGGCCCTGTCGGTCACCGCGTTCCCGGTGCTGGCGCGGATCCTCAAGGACCGCCACATCCAGCACACGCCCGTCGGGCGCCTGGCGTTGTCGGCGGCGGCGCTGCTGGACGTCGGCGCGTGGATCGCGCTGGCGCTGCTGGTGGCCCTGGCCGGCGGCGGCGGCTACGGCACCCTGCTGCGCACCCTCGCCGGGCTGGCGCTGCTGCTGGTGCTGGTGTTCGGGCTGCTCAAGCCGCTGTTCGCCGCGCTGCTGCGGCGCCATGCCAGCGACGGCCGGCCTTCGGGGATGGTGCTGGCGGCGCTGCTGGTGGGCCTGTTCGCCTGCGCCGCGGCCACCGAGTGGCTGCACCTGCACGCGGTGTTCGGCGCGTTCCTGTTCGGTGCCTGCCTGCCGCGCGACGACCGCCTGATGCATGCCCTGGTCGAGCGCATCGAGCACCTGGCGCTGGTGCTGCTGATGCCGCTGTTCTTCGCCCTGGCCGGCATGGGCACCACCGCCGATGCGTTCACCGCGGCCGGGTTCGGCGCGCTGCTGCTGATCCTGGCGGTGGCGGTGGTGGGCAAGGTGGCCGGGGGTGCGCTCGGTGCGCGGCTGTCCGGCTACGGGGCCCGCGACAGCCTGGCGGTCGGGTCGCTGATGAACGCCCGCGGCATGATCGAGCTGATCGTGATGAAGGTCGGGCTGGATGCCGGGTTGATCGGGCCGGAGCTGTTCACCCTGCTGCTGGTGGTGGCACTGGCGACCACCGTGATGACCGGACCGCTGCTGGCGCTGGCTGCCGGGCGCGGGCAACCGGCCGCCGGCGACGGCGGCATCGCCGCGGAACGCGACCGGCAGGGCCGCTGAGCCGTCGGCTCAGCCCATGCCGCCGTTGACCCCGATCACCTGCCCGTTGATGTAGCCGGCCGCGTCCGAGCACAGGAACGCCACCAGCGCGGCGACCTCCTCCGGCCGCCCGGCGCGGGCGGCCGGCACCATCTGCCGCAGGACCTCCGGCGGGAAGGTGCCGGCGGTCATGCTGCCCTCGATCACCCCGGGGGCGACCACGTTGACGGTGATGCCGCGGCTGGCCATCTCCCGCGCCAGCGACCTGGAGGCGCCATGCAGCGCGGCCTTGGCCGCGGCGTAGTTGGTCTGCCCGCGGTTGCCCAGCACCGCGGCCACCGAGGACACGCTGACGATCCGGCCGTCGCGCGCGCGCGCCATGGGCAGCAGCAGCGGCCGGGTGACGTGGAAGAAGCCGTGCAGCGAGACATCGATCACCCGCCGCCACTGGTCCTCGCCCATGCCGGCCATCGGCGCGTCGTCGTGGATGCCGGCGTTGTTGACCAGCACCCCGATCGGGCCCTCGGCCAGCAGCGCCTCCAGCGCCGCGTCGCTGGCCGCCGCGTCGGTGACGTCGAAGGCGACGGCGCGGGCACTGCCGCCGCGCTGGCGGATGGCGTCGACCACCGCCTCGGCACGGGCGAGGTTGGCGTTGGCGTGCACGACCACGTCCAGGCCGGCGTCGGCCAGCGCGTGGCAGATCGCGCCGCCGATATCGCCGCTGCCGCCGGTGACCAGCGCGCGACGTGGGGAGGGTGAGCTTTGCATCGGCGCATTGTGCCAGCGCGCACGGCGCGGCCGCAGCGCTCAGCCGGGCAGCGCGCCGCCGAGCATCGCCGCGGCGCGGCCGCTGGCCAGCAGCCGTCCGTCGTGGTGGATGCGGAATTCGTACTGCTGGCTGGCCTGCCCGGCGGCCAGCAGCCGGGCCTGGCCTTCCAGCGCGCCGCCCAGGTCGTCGATCCGCGTGACCGCCAGCTCGACCCCGCGCAGGGCCACCAGCACCCCTGCGACGGCACGCCCGCCGCTGCCGGCGGCCAGCAGCCCGCCGTGCACCGCCATCGCCTGGGCGCCGTACTCGCACAGCGCCAGCGCCGGGAGCCGGCCGCGGGCACGCAGCGGATGGGCCGGGTCGCGGTGGCTGTGCGCGCGCAGCCGGATCCAGGTGGCATCCCACGCCTCCACCGCGTCCCACAGGCACATCGGCCCCTGGTGCGGGACCAGGGCCAGGATGCCCTCGCGGCCTGGCAGCGGCCGGCTCACGTGGCGACCTCCACCGGCCGCCGCGTGATCAGCACCGCCAGCACGAAGTTGAACACCACGCCCAGCGCGACCGTGCCGCCGATCGCGCGCAGCACCGGGATCGAGGACAGCGACAGCAGCCCGAACACCAGCAGCGTGGTCAAGCTGCAGACGATGACCGCGTGCAGGGTCCGCAGCTGGTCGGCGCGGTCCTCGCCGGCATGGTCGAAGAACAGCGCGTAGTCCAGGCCCAGGCCGGCGGCGAGGATCAGCGAGACCAGGTGGAACAGGTTCAGCTCCACGCCGCAGGCGCGCATCACCGCCACGATCAGCAGCGTGGTCAGGGCCATCGGCGCCAGCACCCGCAGCACCCGGCGCGTATCGCGCAGCGCGCCGGCGACCACGCACGCCAGCAGCAGCGCGGCCACCGCCAGCGCGCCGAGCAGGCGCACCCGCCATTGCGCCACCAGCGATTCGGATGCCTGCTTGAGGTCCAGCAGCTGCGCGCCGTGGCGCTCGACCGCCGCCGCCAGCGCCTGGGGATCCTCCAGCCCGGTCAGCGAGACCAGCGCGGTGGCATGGTCCGGCCCGTCCACCAGCAGGCCACCGACGGCCAGCTCCAGCGGCGTGCCGGCCAGGTCCGCCGGCACCAGCGCAGGCGCGGCGCGGGCCCGGGCCACGTCCTCCACGAACGGCTCGAACGCATCGGGCAGGAACGGCGAGCCGTCCAGCGCCGCGGCCAGCGCGGCACGCAGGGTCGGCTCGTCCGGCAGCCGCGCCTGGCGCGCCCGCTGCAGCGCGGCGCTGGGCAGGTAGCGCGCCGCCAGGTCGTAGCCGGCCAGCACGCCCTGCCGCTGCATCTGCCGCAGCACCGGCAGCAGCTGCTCGGAGCGGTACAGCGCCGCCTCCACGTCGGCGTCCTGCACAGCCAGCATGTAGCGCACGTCCGGGGCGCCCAGCTCGGCGCGCAGCTGCCCGTCGCGCTGCAGGTCCGCCGGCGGCACCGGGGTCAGCCGCGACAGGTCGTTCTGCCAGAA
>JBQGEI010000428.1:0-1924 GCA_052039535.1 Pseudoxanthomonas sp. | reverse complement strand
CCACCGGCTTTGAGGTCGTCGATGTGGAACTCAAGACCGAGGTAGAAGAGGAGCAGCACCAGGCCGAGGGCCGAGAGCATCTCCAGGTCGTGCGGGTCGGAGACGAGCACGACTCCGGGGGTGTGGGGGCCGAGCAGTATGCCGGCCAGGATGAACAGCGGAATGGTCGGCAACCCGATACGGCCGCCGAGGCGTGCCAGCACAGCCGCGGCGACAAAAGCACCGCCCATGGCTATCAGCGTTTCTGCGTGTCCGATGAGCCCGTCCTCCTTCTTGAGTCAAGGGGGCGTCAAGGAATCGTCAATACTTAGCTTACCAAAGCATTACCTCTGCTCGGGTGCGACTGTGAGCAGCGCGACACAGGTCGTCAACTCGCTGTCACCAACAGGAAGTTGGGGGAGCCGAGCGGGGCTGGGGCGGCGGTTGCGCCCTTCCGTCCGCGTGCGGCCCGTACCCGCAAAGGCGGGAGCCCGGCCGGGGAGTGTAGAACTCCCCGGCCGGGCTCCCGGACGTTCCGTCACCGGCCCCGGCGGCCCGCCCTCGGGCGTGCCGCGCGGGCGGGTCAGCGGATGGCCGCTCCCGACTTGGCGCGCTCGCGCGCCAGCTCGGTCGCGTCCCGCTTGAAGGCCCAGTTCATCTTCGGCTCCATCGCGAAGCGGAAGAGGCGCTGCACCGGCGGCGTGCAGAGGACGGTGACGATCGCGCCGGCGATCAGCGTCACGCCGATCATGCCGAGCGGCGTCCGCACCCAGTCGTACGTCTCGTACCAGCCCCAGAAGCGCGACCCCTTGGCGAGGAAGCCGTGCAGCAGGTAGCCGTAGAGCGTGCCGGCGCCGAGCGCGGTGAACCACATGTGGCGGCGCGGCACCCAGGCGAAGAAGCAGGCGGTCAGGACCATGGAGCAGCCGAAGAGGGCCAGGGTCATGATGACCCCCACCCACCAGGCGAAGCCCATCTCCTGGGCGCTGTCGCGGTGGTAGAACCACGCCGACGACATCCGCGGCGCGGCCCAGTAGCCGACCAGCAGCGCGGCGGCGAAAACCGGCAGCGCCAGCAGCCGGACCTCGCGGCGGCGCACCATCTGGAAGTGCTCCGGCTTGAGGACCAGGCCGACCACGAAGAACGGCAGGAACTGCAGGACCCGCTGGAGGTCCAGGTCGTCGCCGATGTCGGGGGAGACCGAGGCGAGCAGCGCGAGCGCCAGCGCCAGCGGCACGGGCCAGCGGACGATCTTCCACAGCGGCGTGGTGAGCCGCCAGATGAAGAGCGCGATCAGGAACCAGGTGAGGTACCAGGGATCGAGCAGGCTGATCGGATGGGTCGGATCGTCGTCGGCCCAGCGCTTGAAGAGGCTGTACGCGGTCTCGAACAGGATGTACGGGACGGCGACGCCCGTGACGAGCCGCTGGAGCCGGTCCTTGCGCATGTCGAAACTGCGCGAGAAGTAGCCGGAGATCACGATGAACGCCGGCATGTGGAAGGCGTAGACCACCATGTACAGGGCTTCGGCGGCCCGGCTGTCGCTGGTCAGCGGCTGCCAGGCGTGGCCCATCGCGACCAGCACGATCGCGAGGTACTTGGCGTTGTCGAAGAAGGGGTCCCGCGACTTGGCGGGTTTCGAGGCTGCGGCGGGGGGTCTCTCAGGACCGGGGGGCCGCTCCTGTGACGTGGGGGAGGGCCGTGGAGCCGTCATGCCGTCCGCCGGTTCCTGGACCGGGGGCAGCGGCTGACTGTGGTGGCCGTGCGGACGCAGCGAGTTCGTCACCAGGCGCCCTTCCCGAGTTCGGGGGAGACGCGCCATGACCTCACTGCACGGGTGGGGGTCGGGGCGGTGGGGAACATTTTCAGCACCCTAGCGTCGGCGGAACGGGTTCGTAAAACCACGTGGTTCATTCGTGGTGTGGCTCTCGTGTACCCCCGATAC
>JBQGEI010000427.1:0-2593 GCA_052039535.1 Pseudoxanthomonas sp. | reverse complement strand
GGCGATGAGCACGTTCTGGCCGCGGATGGCCAGCTGCAGCGGCGTGGCCTGGCCATACCAGGACAGCCCGCCATCCACCGACAGCGTGCCCTCGCCGGACCGCACCGAGGCGCTGATCCGCGCCGAGCCGTCCGGCTGCGCGTCCAGGCTGCCGCGGCCCTCGCTCAGCACCAGGCCCAGCGCCGGCAGCTCGCCGGTGAAGTCCTCCAGCAGCAGCTGGCCGCCCAGCGCCGGATTGCCGCGGGTGCCGCGCAGGCTCACGTGGCCGCGCAGCACGCCCTGCGGGCGCACCAGGTCCGGCGAGAACAGCTCCAGCCAGAACAGGCGCGCCATGTAGGTGTAGATCTCGCCGGTCAGGGGCGAACCCGGGTCCCAGCCGGTGGAGACGCGCGCATCGATGTAGCCGTCACCCTTGAAGCCGCTGCCCAGCCGGCCCTGGATGCCGCGCGGGTCGAATTCCAGGTCCAGGCTGAAGTTGTCGTAGCGCACGATCTCGCGACGGGTGCGGTCGCCCAGGCGCAGGCCGCCTTCCAGCGAGGCCAGGTGCACGCCGCCGGTCCAGCGCCCGCCCTGCGGACGGATGCGGGCGTCCAGCGACAGGTCGCCGCGCAGGACCAGCGAGCGCCCCTCGTTCTTCGGCAGCCACGGGTGCACCAGGGTCAGCGGCAGCCGCTCGCTGGTGACCTGGATGCCCTGGCGCGGCCAGTCCGCCTGTGCGCACAGCGAGGCATCGCCGTCGCTACCACGGGTGGACAGGCAGGCCGGCTGCAGCTGGAAGCGGCCCGGTGCCTGGCTGAAGGCGGCAGGCGCCTGCAAGGCCCAGGCGCCACCGCGCACCGGCGTGGCCTGCAACCGGTCCAGGCTGCCCTGCCAGCCGTTGCCGCGCTGGCGCAGCTGGCCGGCCAGGCTCAGCCGCGCCGCCTGCTCGCTGTCGACTTCCGCCTCCAGCTGCAGGGCCGAGAGCGCGCCACGCGCATGCACGTCCGCGCGCTGGATCGCCAGCCCGGCCTCCAGGTCGCGCGCCTGCAGGCGCAGGTCGCCATTGCTTCCGTGCCACGGCAGGCGCCCGCGCAGCGAGAGCGATCCGGCCTTCCAGTCGTCCCACGACAGCCCGGTGCCGGCCAGGTCCGCTTCCATGTCCGGGGTCGCGCGCGGGCCGGACACGCGCAGCGTGCCCTGCAGCGAGCCGGCGGCGCCGGGCAGCAGGTCATCCAGGCGCAGCGGCTGCAGCCGGGCCTGCACGTCGAGGCGGTCGCCGACGCGGCCGCTGGCCTGGACCCGGCTGGCGCCCAGCGCCAGTTCCAGCGCACCGCTGCCGGTATCGCCCCGCAGTTCGAAGCGGCCGCGGCCATCCAGCGGGCGGCCGCGCAGGCGCCCGCCCAGGTCCTCGAGCACCACGCTGGCATCGAAGCCCCCGGCCTGCTGCGGCGTGGCCGGTGCGCGCTGCTCGCCCTGGCTGGCCAGGCGGCCACTGACGCTGCCATCCCAGCCGGGGACGAAGTAGCCCGGGTCGAAGCCATCCAGGCGCAGCAGCAGGTCCCAGGCCAGGACCGGGTCCCAGTGCGCCTGGCCCTCGGCCTGCAGGGTGCCGGTGGGCATCCGCGCCAGCAGCGAATGGATCCGCGCACCGGCGCGATCGCCGCGCACGTCCAGTTCAAGGCTGGCCGCCTCCGTGCCGCGCCGCAGCCCGGCATCGCCGTAAGCGGCCCACAGCGAGGTGGTGCCGGCCACGCCGAGCGCGGCATCGATGCCTACCGCCGGTGCATCCGGCTCGGCGGGCTGCAGCTGGATTCCGCTGGCGTTGAGGGCGAAGCGGAAGCGGCCCTCGTCCCGGTCGGTGAAGTCGGCACGGCCGCGCAGGCGCAGCTGGCCCTGGTACAGCTCCAGCACCAGCGGATCGACGTCCAGTACCTGGTCCTCCAGGCGCACGCGCGAGGGCGCAACGGTGATGTCCTCGCCGGCCACGCGCACGCGGCCGGAGATGTCCGCCGCCCCGCCAGTGCCCCCGGCGTCCACCTCGAACACGAGGGGCTCTTCCATGGGCGCGGCACCGCTGAACAGTCCCGGGTCCAGCCCTTCGGCGCGCGCGCGCAGCTGCCATTGCGGTGCGTCCTCGTCGCCGGACAGGCTCAGGCTCGCGCGCAGCGGCTGCGGCGCGCGGCCGCCGATGCCCACGTCCATCCGCGACAGGTCGCCGCGCGCGATCAGGCCGATGCGCGCCGGCACGCCGCCGTCGACCGCGGGGAACACCGCGGTGGCCAGCAGGTCGCTGCGGTAGTCCTCGGCCGGTACGTAGTCGCCATGCACCGAGAACAGGCCCAGGTTGCTGTCCACCTGCAGGTGCTCGGCATGCAGCCGGCCGCTGGCGATGTCGATCCCGCCGCGCAGGCGGGTGATGTCGATCATCGGTTCGCCGCCGGAGGTCACGGTCAGCCCGTCGATCACGATCGCGTCGGCCTGGATCGCGATCGGCATCTCGATCGCCGGCAGCACGTCCGGCCAGCGCGGCAGCTCGAATGGCTCGTCGCTGCGCGCCAGGTTGAGGGTGGCGCCTTCCAGCACGAAGGCGTCCAGGCGCAGCCGCCTGCCCAGC
>JBQGEI010000426.1:0-1819 GCA_052039535.1 Pseudoxanthomonas sp. | reverse complement strand
CATCGGGCGCGCGATCGACGACGCCCTCGACGTGCTGCCGCGGGTGGTGCGGGGCGACTTCAACGACGCGATGACACGGCTCCACACCGGCAAGTCCTGATCGGTGGCTGGTGATTGCCGATTCGGACCCGGCGCGGTCCGGCGAATCGGCAATCACGAACCACGAATCCCGGAAGAGACCCCCCCATGGGCATCAAATGCGGCATCGTCGGCCTGCCGAACGTCGGCAAGTCGACCCTGTTCAACGCGCTGACCAAGGCCGGCATCGCCGCGGCCAACTTCCCGTTCTGCACGATCGAGCCGAACGTGGGCGTGGTCCCGGTGCCGGACCCGCGTCTGAACCAGCTGGCCGAGATCGTCAAGCCGCAGAAGCTGGTGCCCACGGCGGTGGAGTTCGTGGACATCGCCGGCCTGGTGGCCGGCGCCGCCAGCGGCGAGGGTCTGGGCAACAAGTTCCTGGCCCACATCCGCGAGGTCGACGCGATCACCCATGTGGTGCGCTGCTTCGAGCACGGCGACATCGTGCACGTGGCGGGCAAGGTCGATCCGATCTCGGACATCGAGACCATCGACACCGAGCTGGCCCTGGCCGACCTGGACAGCGTCGAGAAGGCGCTCAACCGCGCCGAGCGCGCCGCCAAGGGTGGCGACAAGGAGGCGGCCGCGCGCAAGCCCGTCCTGGTCAAGCTTCAGGCTGCCCTGGCCGAGGGCAAGGCCGGCCGCGGCGCCGGGCTGGACGAGGAGGAGAAGGCGCTGGTCCGGGACCTGTTCCTGCTGACCCTCAAGCCGGTGATGTACATCGCCAACGTCCTCGAGGACGGGTTCGAGAACAATCCGCACCTTGACGCGGTGCGCGCCCGCGCCCAGGCCGAGGGGGCCGAGGTGGTGCCGGTCTCGGCGGCCATCGAGGAGGAGCTCTCCCAGCTGGAGGACGCCGACCGCGACACCTTCCTGGCCGACCTGGGCCTGGACGAGCCGGGCCTGAACCGGGTGATCCGCGCCGCCTACCGGCTGCTGGGCCTGCAGACCTATTTCACCGCCGGCGTGAAGGAGGTCCGCGCCTGGACCGTGAGGGCCGGCGCCACCGCCCCCCAGGCCGCGGCGGTGATCCACACCGACTTCGAGAAGGGCTTCATCCGGGCCGAGACGATCTCCTTCGAGGATTTCATCCGCTACAAGGGCGAGGCCGGCGCGCGCGAGGCCGGGCGCATGCGCCTGGAGGGCAAGGAGTACCGGGTGCAGGAGGGAGATGTCCTGCATTTCCGCTTCAACGTGTGACAAAAAAGTTGTCGCGATCCGTTGACAGATGGATCCGGCATCACCAGAATAGCGGGCTGTTTCACCCCGGCAGCATTTGAGGTCGCGGTGGCAGGTCAGGAGGGATACCCAAGCGGCCAACGGGGGCAGACTGTAAATCTGCTGGCTTACGCCTTCGGTGGTTCGAATCCACCTCCCTCCACCAGTTTCAATGCGGTAACGGAACAACGAGGCAAACCCGGCAGTACCAGGCCGGGAAGTGGTTCCCCTCGCGGGAGTAGTTCAATGGTAGAACCTCAGCCTTCCAAGCTGATGGTGCGGGTTCGATTCCCGTCTCCCGCTCCATTGCGCCACCCCGAGGTTCCGGCAACAGGTTTTCCTGTGCTCACGTAGCTCAGTCGGTAGAGCACCTCCTTGGTAAGGAGGAGGTCGAAGGTTCGATTCCTTTCGTGAGCACCACCATTCGCGGGTTTCCCGCAGGGATCCGGCGCAGCCGGGTCGCCAGGCAAGCAGTCACCCAACACAAACGTCAGCGAGATAGGCAGCCATGTCCAAGGGTAAG
>JBQGEI010000425.1:0-1967 GCA_052039535.1 Pseudoxanthomonas sp. | reverse complement strand
GAGATGGGCGACATCCGCGCCCTCGGCCGGATCGGCTGGAAGACCCTGGCCTACACCGTGGTGCTTTCCGGCGTGGCGGTGGCCCTGGGGCTGCTGCTGGTGAACCTGTTGCGGCCCGGCGCCGGCGTGGACCCGGCCCTGGCCTCGCAGCTGCTGGCGCAGAACGCCGAGCGCAGCCGCGAGATCGTCGCCAGCATCGAGGCCCAGCCGCGCGGCATCGACATGCTGTTGTCGATCGTGCCCAGCAACGTGGTCGCCGCCGCTTCCGACAACGGCGCGATCCTGGCGCTGATGTTCTTCGCGGTGATGTTCGGCGTGGGGATGGTGCTGACCGATGACGACAGGGTCGCCACGCTCAGGCGCGGCATCGAGGGCGTCTTCGAGATCTCCATGACCCTGATCGGGCTGGTGATCCGGCTGGCGCCGTACGCGGTGTTCTGCTTCATGTTCAACCTCGCGGCGATCTTCGGCTTCGACCTGCTGCTGCGGCTGGGCGCCTATGTCGGCGTGGTGGTGCTGGCGCTGGCGCTGCACATGTTCGTGACCTATTCGATCGCCGTGCGGCTTGCCGGCCACTCGCCGCTGGCGTTCTTCCGCCAGATCCAGGAGGCGGCGGTGATGGCGTTCTCCACCGCGTCCTCCAATGCCACCCTGCCCACCGCCCTGCGCGTGGCCGACGGCATGGGCCTGCCGCATCGGGTCTCGCGGTTCGTGCTCACCGTTGGCGCGACCGCCAACCAGAACGGCACCGCGCTGTTCGAGGGGGTGACGGTGATCTTCCTGGCGCAGTTCTTCGGCGTGGAGCTGAGCCTGGGCCAGCAATGCATGGTGATGCTGGTCTGCATCCTCGGCGGCATCGGCACCGCCGGCGTGCCATCCGGTTCGTTGCCGGTGGTGGCGCTGATCTGCGCGATGGTCGGGGTGGACCCGATCGGGATCGGCCTGATCCTCGGCGTCAACCACTTCCTGGACATGTGCCGCACCACGCTCAACGTCAGCGGCGACCTGACCCTGGCCACCCTGGTCGCCGCCGGCGAGCCGGCCGACCCGGCGCGCGTGGATACCCCGGCGCAGGGGGCGCCTGCCTGAGCGGGATGGTTTCAGGCAAAACCTCGGTGGGAACGTTCCCGGGCCCCGTATGCCCTGAATGCGCCGCTGAGCGGCGGAAAATCAACGGGTTGCGGCGGGACATGGCGGGCGCGGGATGGGACAATGGCCGGCCGCATTCCCGCGGATGCCATCGAACCAGCCGAAGCCCCACATGACGAAGCCGACACGCCGACAGCTCGCCAACGCTATCCGTTTCCTCGCCGCCGATGCCGTGGAGGCCGCCAAGTCCGGTCACCCGGGCATGCCCATGGGCATGGCCGACATCGCCGAAGTGCTGTGGAACGACTACCTGCGCCACAACCCGTCCAACCCGGACTGGTTCAACCGCGACCGCTTCGTGCTCTCCAACGGCCACGGCTCGATGCTGCACTACGCGCTGCTGCACCTGGCCGGTTACGACCTGCCGATCGAGGAGCTCAAGCGCTTCCGCCAGCTGCACAGCAAGACCGCCGGCCACCCGGAGCGTTACGAGACCCCCGGCATCGAGACCACGACCGGTCCGCTGGGCCAGGGCTTCGCCAACGCGGTCGGCTTCGCGCTGGCCGAGAAGGTGCTGGCGCAGCGCTTCAACCGCCCCGAGCTGGAAGTCGTGGACCATCGCACCTGGGTGTTCATGGGCGACGGCTGCATGATGGAAGGCGTGTCCCACGAGGCCGCCTCGCTGGCCGGCACCTGGGGCCTGGGCAAGCTGACCGCCTTCTGGGACGACAACGGCATCTCGATCGACGGCGAGGTCCACGACTGGTTCACCGACGACACCCCGGCGCGCTTCGAGGCGTACGGCTGGCACGTGGTGCGCGGCGTGGACGGCCATGACCCGGAGTCGATCAAGGCGGCCATCGAGCAGGCCATCGCGG
>JBQGEI010000424.1:0-1868 GCA_052039535.1 Pseudoxanthomonas sp. | reverse complement strand
CCGCGCGAGGCGATCCACCGCGCCGCGCTGCTGCGCTTCCGGCCGATCCTGATGACCACCCTGGCGGCACTGTTCGCGGCGATCCCGATGATGTTCGCCAGCGGCTCGGGCGCCGAGCTGCGCCAGCCGCTGGGGCTGGTGATGGTCGGCGGCCTGGTGGTGAGCCAGGTGCTGACCCTGTTCACCACGCCGGTGGTCTACCTGTTCTTCGACCGCCTTGCCCGCCGTCGCCACGCGCACGGGCCCGACGCCGGCGCGACGGTGGCGTAAGCGATGCAGGACACGGCTACGCCCAACCTGTCGCGGCTCTTCATCCAGCGCCCGGTGGCCACCGTGCTGCTGGCGGTGGCGGTGGTGCTGGCCGGGCTGCTGGCGCTGCGGCAGCTGCCGGTCGCGCCACTGCCGCAGGTGGACTATCCCGCCATCCAGGTCGGCGCGAGCATGCCCGGCGCCAGCCCGGAGTCCATGGCCGCGACTGTGGCCACGCCGCTGGAGCGGGCGCTGGGCAGCATCCCGGGCATCACCCGCATCACCTCCAGCAGCAACCAGGGCAACACCCGGATCGACCTGCAGTTCTCGCTGGACCGCGACATCGACGAGGCGGCGCGCGAGGTCCAGGCCGCGCTCAACGCGGCGCGTGCCCAGCTGCCCTCCGGCATGCCCGGCATGCCCTACTTCCGCAAGATCAATCCGTCCCAGGCACCGATCATGACGGTCGCCCTGAGCTCGGACACGCTCACCCCGGCGCAGGTGTTCGATGTCGCCTCCACCGTGCTGGCGCAGAAGATCGCGCAGGTGCCGGGCGTGGGCGAGGTCAGCGTCGGCGGCGGCTCGCTGCCGGCCGTGCGGGTCTCGCTCAACCCCGGCGCGCTGAACCAGTACGGCATCGCGCTGGAGGAAGTCGCCGGTGCGATCCGCAACGCCAACGCGCTGCGGCCGCTGGGCGCGGTGTCCCGCGACGACCGGCAGTGGCAGGTCGAGGCGCCGCTGCAGCTGCGCACCGCCTCCGAGTACCGCGACCTGGTGGTGGCCTGGCGCGACGGGCGCGCGGTACACCTGCGCGACGTCGCCCAGGTCGGCGAAGGCACCGAGAACCGCTACGCCGCCGGCTTCCACAACGGGCGCGCGGCGGTGCTGATGATGGTCAACCGCCAGCCCAACGCCAACATCATCCGCACCGTGGACGCGATCCACGGGCAGATGGACACGCTGCGTGCGCTGCTGCCGGCCGGGGTGGACATGAAGGTGGTGATGGACCGCTCGCCGGTGATCCGCGCCACCCTGCGCGAGGCCGAGGCCACGCTGGTGCTGGCCATCGGCCTGGTGGTGCTGGTGGTGCTGGCCTTCCTCGGCAGCTGGCGCGCCGCGCTGGTGCCCTCGCTGGCGATCCCGGTGTCGCTGTTCGGCGCGCTGGCGATCATCTGGCTGGCCGGCTTCTCGCTCAACACGCTGTCGCTGATGGCGCTGATCGTGGCCGCGGTGCTGGTGGTCGACGACGCCATCGTGGTGCTGGAGAACATCTCCCGCCACCTGGCCACGGGCATCGGCCCGGTGGCCGCGGCGATGCGCGGTGCGCGCGAGGTGGGCGCCACCCTGCTGTCGATGAACATCGCCCTGGCGGTGGTGTTCGTGTCGATCCTGTTCCTGGACGACTTCGTCGAGAAGCTGTTCCGCGAGTTCTCGCTGACCCTGGTGGCGGCGATGGCGGTATCGGTGGTGGTGTCGCTGAGCCTGACCCCCGCGCTGTGTTCGCGCCTGCTGCGCCCGGCCGGCCCGGACCGGGTGATCCCGCCGTGGGAGCGCCTGGGCGAGATGCTGTTCGGCGGACTGCGGCGTGCGTACCTGCATTCGCTGGACCGCAGCCTTGC
>JBQGEI010000423.1:0-1971 GCA_052039535.1 Pseudoxanthomonas sp. | reverse complement strand
GGCCGCGACCACCACGACCCCGAAGAAGAAGCGCAAAACCGCCAAGGAACTGGAAGAACGCAAGCGCAAATGGAGCCACGAACAGGGCCCGGTCCTGGGTGCGGCCAACGCCGCCTCCGCCGCCCTGGCGGTGGCCGCGGTCGGGTCGCTGCCTGAGGTCGCCCTGGCCGCAGCCGCGCCGCTCGCGGTCGGCGTGGTGGGAGCCACCGCGAGCTTCACCCGGTCAGACACCTCGGGAAACCCGTGGCTGCCCCGCCTGTACAAGCCCGCGCGGTGGATCGGCTACACCGGCTGGTGCTCGGTGGCGCTGGCCTCCGGCGGGCCGTGGGACCTGGGGCTGATGACCGCGCTGGGGGTCGGCACCATCGCAGCCGCCCTCCTCCAGCCCGCCTCGAAGTCGTTCGAGATCGCGGCCGAAGACCGGGCCACCGCCGAAGACCGCATCAAGAAGCGCGCCGGGCTGGCCGGGGAATGGGAGTCGCGGATCAACCGCATCTGCCGCATCCCCAAGCCCGGGGTGACGGTGACCGACATCGCCGAGTGGATGATGCCCGACCCCGACCACCCCGGCGAGAAGCGGCAGACCGGCATGTCCATCGTGCTGGAGCTACCCCAGGGATCCAGCTCGTGGAAGACCATCCGCCAGCGGGCCGAGGAACTCGCCGCGGACGCCGACCTGCCCGACTCCTGCGGGATCGAGGTCACCAGCCACGGGAGCCGCCGTCGCGTCCTGCTGTTGGTAAGCCAGGTGGACGCCTTGGAAGGCGACATCCTGGCTGGTGAGGACTACTCCCAGCTGTCCATCTACGACGACCTGCCGGTGGGCATGTACCGCGACGGGTCGTGGGTGACCATCAATCTCAAGTGGTCCGCGATGGCGCTGATCGGCGCCACCGGTTCCGGCAAGTCCGCGCACCTGGCGCTGATCATGCGCCAGCTGCTGCGCTGTGGGGACGCACTCGTCTTCGGCATCGACTTCAACGGAGGCAAGGCCTTCAAGCCGTGGTTGCGGCCGTGGCTGGAAGGGCGCGTCTCCAAGCCGGGCATCGACTGGGTGGCCACCACCCCCAAGGAAGCCCACCTGATGCTCGACTTCGCCATCGCCGCGATCGCGGTCCGCTCCTCCGGTTACTCCGAACTGATGGCCAAGGTCAACGACGACAAGGTCCCCGCTTCGGCCGCGATCCCGCACATCACGATCATCTCCGATGAGACCGCTGACCTGCCCCGCGAGATCAAGAACAAGCTGGTCGAACTCTCCAACCGCTCGCGCGGTGTCTCGATCCGGCCGCTGACCTGCGCTCTGCGGGCCGTAGCCGGGGGCGGTGAGCAGATGCCCAAGGAGTTGCTGGCGCAGGCCTCGGTGCGCACCGCGATGCGCGTCAACGACGACGGCGAACTCCAGCGCATGTACGGCTACTCCAAGGGGTTGCCCAAGGCTGAGGAGATGCCGGAGTCGGGCTACGGCCTGGTCCAGCCCCACCCCTCCCAGCCGCCCCGGATCTTCAAAGGGCTGCTGGTCAAGCCCGATGACGCTGACGCGTGCGTGATGGCCACCGACGAACGACGACCGGTGCTGGATGAGGTCACGGTGAACGTGGCCCGCGACACCTACCTGCGGCGGTGGGAGCGGGCGCACCAGGCGGGGTGGCTGGGCACCAAGCCCCCCGCAGTTCCGACCGCCCCGACGCCGCCTTCGCCGGCGGCCGCCGCGGGGACCGACCAGCCGGAGCGGCCGCGGGTGCGGTTGGAAGATCTGGATCTGGCCGGGGCGGCCGAGAAGGCGCGGGCCAAGCGCCAGGAGCTGGAGGACCGCAACCGAAGGAGGAAGGCGGCTGCCGACTCCGATGACGGGTTCGCCGAGATCGTGCGCGGACTCCAGGGGCTGACCCCGCCCGGTGGGGGTGAGGTGCCCCGCCTCCTGGCGGGCGCGATCGAGCAGGCGACGGCCAAGGGCGTGCCCTCCTCCGT
>JBQGEI010000422.1:0-5178 GCA_052039535.1 Pseudoxanthomonas sp. | reverse complement strand
GCCGCGGCCGTGGCCGCCTCCTCGCCGGCGCCGGCGCGCCCCGCGTCCGCACCGCCGAGGCCCGCCGCCCCGCCGCCGCGTTCGGGTGGCGGCGAAGCCGAGCACACCGTGCGCGTGGACACCCGGCGCCTGGACGCGATCGTCAACCTGATCGGCGAGCTGGTGCTGGCCCGCAACCGGCTCAAGACCCTGCGCGCGCGGTTGCGCGACGAGGAACTGGACCGCGCCGTGGCCAGCCTGGACGTGGCCACCGCGCGCCTGCAGTCGGCGGTGATGCGTACCCGCATGCAGCCGGTGGGCAAGGTGTTCTC
Source organism: Pseudoxanthomonas sp. (assembly GCA_052039535.1). Classification (GTDB taxonomy): domain Bacteria; phylum Pseudomonadota; class Gammaproteobacteria; order Xanthomonadales; family Xanthomonadaceae; genus Pseudoxanthomonas. Next base: position 4,867 of record JBQGEI010000422.1, on the reverse strand, counting down.
GCGCTTCCCCAAGGTCGCCCGCGACGTGGCCCGCTCGCTGTCGCGCGAGGTGGAGCTGGAGATGGTAGGCGCCGAAACCGAGCTGGACCGCAACCTGGTCGAGGCCCTGGCCGATCCGCTGGTGCACCTGGTGCGCAACGGCATCGACCATGGCGTGGAGCCGCCGGAGGTACGCGAGGCGGCCGGCAAGCCGCGCGTGGGCCGCCTGCGGCTGTCCGCGCAGCAGGAAGGCGATTACGTCTCCATCGAGGTGCAGGACGACGGCGCCGGCATCGACCCGGAGCGGCTGCGCGCCAAGGCCCGCGAAAAGGGGCTGATCGACCCGGAGGCGGCGGCGCGACTGGGGCCGGAGGAATGCCTGCACCTGGTGTTCCTGCCGGGGTTCTCGACCAAGGCCGAGGTCACCGACATTTCCGGCCGCGGCGTGGGCATGGACGTGGTCCAGTCGCGCATCCGCGAGCTGGGCGGGCAGATCCAGATCCAGTCCGAGCTCGGCCGCGGCACGCGGTTCCTGATCCGTGTGCCGCTGACGCTCGCCATCCTGCCGACCCTGCTGGTCCAGGCCGGCGAGGCGGTCTATGCGCTGCCGCTGGCGCGGGTGCTGGAGGTGCTGCACGCACAGCCGGCCGCGCTGGGCTGGTTCGACGGTCGCCCGGTGATGGACCGCCAGAGCCACACCCTGGCGCTGCTGGACCTGCGCCGCTGGCTCGGCCTGGAGCCGGCACCCGGCAACGGGCCGCTGACGGTGGTGGTGCTGCAGATGGGCGATGCGCGCTTCGGCCTGATCGTGGACCAGGTGCGTGGCCGCGAGGAGGTGGTGATCAAGCCGCTGCCGCGTGCGCTGCGCGGGCTGCCGGGCTATGCCGGCGCCACCCTGATCGGCGACGGCCGCCTGGCGCTGATCCTGGACGTGGACGGCCTGCGCGCCTCCGACACCTGAGGCATCGCGCGGCAGCCCCGCGCCGCCAACCCGGTCACAACGCACGCATCGCGCGGCCGCCCTGGCGGCGGTCGCCCTCAAGTCAGCCTTCACGCGAGCCGATAACCTGCGCATGGACATCCTCAGCCTCATCGGCCTGCTCCTGGCGGTCATCGCCCTGGTGGGCGGCAGCATCCTGAAGGGTGCCGGCGTCGGTTCCCTGTGGTCCGCCGCGGCGTTCGTGATCGTGATCCTGGGCACCATGGCGGCGATCTTCGTGCACACCCCGCCACCGGTACTGCGCCGGGCGATGGCCATCGTCGGCTGGATCGTGCGCCCGCCGGCGGCCGACCGCGCCGCGCTGATGGCGCAGATCCTGGAATGGAGCAACGTCGCCCGCCGCCAGGGCCTGCTCGGCCTGGAGCAGCAGGTCGGCGAGCAGAACGACCCCTTCCTCAAGAAGGGCCTGCAGATGCTGGTCGACGGCGTGGAACCGGAGCAGATCCGGCACATGCTGGAAATCGACCTGGACAGCCAGGAGCACCAGGAACTGGCCGCGGCCAAGGTGTTCGAGAGCATGGGCGTGTACGCGCCCACGCTGGGCATCGTCGGCGCGGTGTTCGGCCTGATCGCGGTGATGAAGAACCTGGCCGACCCGAGCAAGCTGGGCCACGGCATCGCCGCCGCGTTCACCGCCACCATCTACGGCATCGCCTCGGCCAACCTGTTCTTCCTGCCGATCGCCGCCAAGCTCAAGGCGGTCATCGGCCGCCGCACCGGCGAGCGGGAGATGATCATCGAGGGCCTGATCGCGATCGCGCAGGGCGAGAACCCGCGCAACATCGAGTCCAGGCTCGCCGGCTTCCTGCACTGACACGGACCGGTCCATGGCACGCAGGAAGAAGCACGAGGAACACGGCAACCACGAGGCCTGGGCGATCCCCTATGCCGACCTGATGACGCTGCTGCTGGCCTTCTTCGTGGTGATGTACGCGATCTCCACCGTCAACGAGGGCAAGTACCGGGTGCTGTCCGACGCGCTGACGGCGGCCTTCGGCGGCGCCCCGCGCACGATCAACCCGGTCCAGGTCGGCAACCACCAGCTGCAGGGCTCCGACCACGACCGGCCCTCGCCGATCCAGTCCGGCGCGCGCCACGGCCCGTCCGCGCCCTCGCCCGCCCCCAACCCCACCCTGCTGCCGGCGCTGGCCTCGCACATGCGCACCGGCGTGCCGATGGACGTCTCCGACCGCGCCACCGTGCAGCGCGCCCAGCGCCAGCTCGGCAACATCGCCACGCAGTTGGAGAAGACGCTGGCGCCGCTGGTGGACGCGCGCCTGATCACCGTGCGCCGCGCCGAGCTGTGGCTGGAGGTGGAGATCAACAGCGACATCCTGTTCGACACCGGCTCGGCCGCGCTGGACGCCTCGGCGCGCGAAGTGCTGTCGCGCCTGGCCGGGGTGCTGCGCGAGGCGCCCAATCCGGTGCGCGTGGAGGGCTACACCGACGACCGCCCGATCAACACCGTGCAGTTCCCCTCCAACTGGGAACTGTCGGCCGCGCGCGCGGCCAGCGTGGTGCACCTGTTCGCCGGCAACGGCGTGGACCCGGCGCGGCTGGCGATGGTCGGGTACGGCGAGCACCGCCCGCGCGCGGAGAACCTCACCGAGGAGGGCCGCAACCGCAACCGCCGGGTGGTGCTGATCGTGCTGGCCACGCCGGATCCGGCCGTGCCGGGCGGCGGGGCGGCGCCGGAGCTGGCGGTTAAGACCGCGCCATCGCCGCCGATAGCAGACATGGCGGCCGGCGCTGCCGTCGCCGCGAACATCCCGGGTGAAGCGGGCTCCGCTTCCTCCACGGCCGTGCCCCCGCGCGCGCCCGTGGCCGGACGAACCACTGGAGGATCCGACTGATGCGCGTGTGGGCGATCGCCAACCAGAAAGGCGGCGTGGGCAAGACCACCACCACCCTGGCCCTGGGCCGTGGCCTGGCCGCGCGTGGCAGCCGCGTGCTGCTGGTCGACCTGGACCCGCACTCGTCGCTGACCCGCGCTTTCGGTGTCCCGGCCGATCCGGCGCCCGACGGAGTGATGGACCTGTTCGCCACTCCGCCGCGCGCCCTGTCCGAGCTGGCCCGCGAAAGCGCGATGGAGCGCCTGTCCTACGTCTGCGCGCAGACCGCGCTGGCCACCCTGGAGCGGCGCAGCGCCAACCAGCCCGGCCTGGGCCTGGCCCTGTCGCAGGCGCTGTCGCGCCACAGCGGCCTGCACGACTACGTGCTGCTGGACTGCCCGCCCACCCTGGGCCTGCTGATGATCAACGCGCTGGCCGCCGCCGACCACGTGATCATCCCGACCCAGGCCGAACCCCTGGCCCTGCACGGGCTGGCCGGCATGCGCCGCACCGCCGAGATGGTCGAACGCTCGCGCCGCCGCCCGCTGCCGGTGTCGGTGCTGCCCACCCTGTACGACCGCCGCACCCGCGCCGGCCAGGAGGCCCTGCGGCGGATGCAGGAAGACCATGGCGACCGCGTCTGGGAAGACGCGATCCCGGTGGACACCCGCCTGAGCAATCCCGAACTGCTGGTTCAGCCGGCCACCGAGGGCGCGGCCTATCCCGGGCGCGCCCTGTCCAGCTACCGCCGCGCGCTGGAGTGGATCCTCGCCAGCGACAGCCAGGCCCTGGAACAGGCGGCATGAGCGTGGCCGCGCTGCTGGACGACTACCTAGACGGCCTGCTGGCGGGCGAGCCGGCGGCCGCGGCGCCGGGTACGCCTGCAGCCACCGACGCGCCTGCAGGCCCGGCTCCGACTCCCGTGCAGGACGAAGGCGGCGACGCCGACGCCTCCGGCCGGCCGGCGGTGCCGTCGGCCACGGCGCCCGCCGCCGGATGCGAACCGGCAGGTGTCGCCGCCGACGCGCCTGGTGCCGGCGGCGAACCAGGCACGGGCGTGACCGCCGCCGCGGCGTCCGCCGCCGCACTCCAGGCGGATGCCGTTCCGATGGCAGCGACCGCACCGGTTGCCGCGCCGGCCGCCGCGCCGCGCCTGCGCAGCCCGCCGCTGCCGTCGATGCGCCCACCGCCGGTCATGCCCTCCCCGGCCCCGGCCCTGGCCGCGCATGCCGACGATCCACCGGCGCGGCGTGCCGCCGACCGCAGCTCGCGCTGGTTGCGGCTGCGCTGCGCCACCCAGCCCTACGGCCTGGAGCTGCTCAAGGTCCAGGAGGTGGTGCTGCCCGTGCCCCTGCTGCCGCTGCGCGGCACCCCGGTCGCCATGCTCGGGGTGATGAACCTCCGCGGCCAGGTCGTGCCGGTGCTGGACCTGGGCATGCACCTGGGCCAGGCCACGCAGCCTGCCACCGCCGCCACCCGTTTCGTGGTGATCGAGGAAAAGGGCGAGGTGCTGGGCCTGCGCGTCAGCGCGGTCGAGGACGTGGTGACGCTGGCCGACAGCCAGGTCGAACCGCCGGGCAATGCCCAGATCGGACGCGCGATGAGCCAGCTGTTCCGGGGCATCGCCCGCCAGGGTGGCGAACCGATGGTGCTGCTGGACGCCTCCTGCCTGCTGGCACCGGCCACCACCGGCGGCGCGCGCTAAAGCCGCGGCCACCGCGGCCGCTATCCAGACCGACCCCACTGCATGGAGACGCGATGAACACCGTGTCCCTGGGCGAGGACCTCGGCATCGAGGCCAGCGCCGAGCTCAAGGAACGCCTCACGGCGCACCTGCAATCCGGCGACCTGTCGCTGGACGGCAGCGCCGTGCGCCGCGTGCACACCGCCGCGATGCAGGTACTGTGCGCGTTCTTCCGCAGCCGCCATGACCTGGGCCGCCGGACCGAACTGTCCGGATGCAGCGACGCCCTGCGCGACGCCGCGCGCCTGCTGGGGCTCTCGGCCCAGCTCGGGCTTACCGACCAACAAGACTCGAATAAGAAAGAAGTGGAGA
>JBQGEI010000421.1:0-1573 GCA_052039535.1 Pseudoxanthomonas sp. | reverse complement strand
CGGGTGGACCCGGCGCAGATGGAACAGGCGCTGCTGAACCTGCTGAAGAACGCGCACGAGGCCGGCGACGAGGTGGACCCGCGTGCCGCCACGGTGCAGGTGCGGCTGCGGCGCCTGCCCGGCTGGACCCGGCTGGAGGTGCTGGACCGCGGGCCGGGGATGAACGAGGCGGTGCTGCAGAACGCCCTGCTGCCGTTCTATTCGACCAAGCGCCATGGCACCGGCTTGGGCCTGGCGCTGACCCGCGAGATCATCGAGGCCCACGGCGGGCGCCTGTCGCTGCAGAACCGCAGCGATGGCGGCCTGTGCGTGGCGGTGATGCTGCCGGAACCCTGAGCCGGGAATCCTGCGACCGGTGGCCGCCGTGATAACGCGCCGCCCCGCACCGCGCACCATCGCAGCCCGCAGCCCGCAGCCCGCAGCCCGCAGCCCGTAGCCCGTGGCCCGTGGCCCGTGGCCCGTGGCCCGTGGCCCGGGCAAGCGAAGCGCACCCGGGGGATCGATGCACGGCAAGCGTGCGGACCCTCCGTCACGGCCCTGCCGAGTTTTCCCGGATGCCGCCTGCGGCCGTGTCGGGCTGCGCTGTTATGCCTTCGGCTTCTTCTGCGGGCGCTGCCAGCCCTCGACCACCGACTGCCGCGCGCGGGCCATGGTCAGGGTGTCGGCCGGCGCGTTGCGGGTGATGACCGAACCGGCGCCTATGGTCGCCCCGGCGCCGATCTCCACCGGCGCCACCAGCGAGGAATTGGAGCCGATGAAGGCGCCGTCGCCGATCACCGTGGTCGACTTGTTGACGCCGTCGTAGTTGCAGGTGATGGTACCGGCGCCGATGTTCACCCCGGCGCCCACCTGCGCATCGCCCAGGTAAGCCAGGTGGTTGGCCTTGCTGGCCACGCCCATCGCCGCTTTCTTGGTTTCCACGAAGTTGCCGATGTGCACGCCATCGGCCAGCACCGTGCCCGGACGCAGCCGCGCGAAGGGCCCGATCTGCGCCGCGCCCTCGGTCACCACGCCCTCCAGGTCGCAATGCGCGCGCACCTCGGTGCCCGGGCCCAGGCGCACGTCGCGCAGCCGGGTGAACGGACCGATGCGCACGCCGTCGCCCAGCTCGACCTCGCCTTCCAGCACCACGTCCACGTCGATCTCCACGTCGCGGCCCACCCGCACGCTGCCGCGCTGATCGACCCGCGCCGGGTCCAGCAGGCGCGCGCCGGCCAGGCACAGCTCGCGCGCACGGCGCAGCTGCCAGGCACGCTCGAGCTGGGCCAGCTGCCAGGGGTCGTTGGCGCCCTCCACTTCCAGCGGGTCGGCCACCAGCACCATCTCGGCGGCGTTGTATTCCTCGGCGGCCATGGCGAACACGTCGGTCAGGTAGTACTCGCCCTGCGCGTTGGCGTTGGACAGCCGCGACAGCCAGCGCTTCAGCGCGTCCGACTCGGCGGCGATGATGCCGGTGTTGACCGTGGCGATGCGGCGCTGCTCCTCGCTGGCGTCGCGGTGCTCGACGATCTGCGCGACGCGACCCTGCGGGTCGCGCACGATCCGCCCGTAGCCGGTCGGGTCGGCCAGCTCG
>JBQGEI010000420.1:0-12472 GCA_052039535.1 Pseudoxanthomonas sp. | reverse complement strand
CAAGGGGTTCGACTGGCGGCGCCTGCCGACCGGCCTGCACCGTCCGTTCGTGCTGGCCGGCGGGCTGACGCCCGACAACGTGGCCGACGCCATCGCCGCGACCCTGCCCTGGGCGGTGGACGTGGCCAGCGGCATCGAGCTGTCGCCGGGCATCAAGGACGGCGACCGGATGCGCCGCTTCGTCGCCGAGGTGCGGCAGGCGGACTGCAGCAGCGACTAGGCAGCCGCGGTGACCAGACGGCTGCGACCAGCCGCGACGGGCATCGCGATTGGCTCCTGGCGCAGCTTTACACAACGACGCACACGCCTGTAGCGTTCCGGGTGTAGGAAGAGGATTTCGCGGCGCGCCCGTGCATCCAGGAACGCGTTCCAGGAGGGCGTGGGCCGGGAACCGGGATGCCCGCAGTGCAGGCCGGCGTCAGGGGTGGGGATCGGATCGACACCTGTTGCCGGAGCATCCCTTACCTGTTGTGCCGGATCGTCCACGCACGGCCGCCAGTCGCAACTCGTCCAGCCAGGATAAAATCGCGAGCGAATCCCGGCGCTGGTCGATCTCGCCCTGCACAGCGGCGGCACACACGGTGCGTTGACCTGAGGCGTGCTTGACCGGCTGCTCTAAGAGGAATGGTTGCGGAGCGAGCGGCATTTCCGGAACGTCGGCCGGGGCAATGAACGCGGCGGTGCTGGTCGACGGCCTCGATCAGGGCGGCCGCTACGGCGCGTGCGGCGCTGGCGCAGTTCTGGCGCGACGTGTCCGAAGCCGCTCTTCAGTCCGTTGCATCGCGGTCCGCTTGTTGTGCCGATGAGGCGCTGGAGCCTGGACGGCTTACCGCTGTTCGTCAGCATGAACCGGCATCGCGGCTGTTCTCGCCATACGACCTCAATCCGCTGGGAGTCAATCCGCTGCGCGACATCCTCGAGCGCTCGGTCGATTTCGAGGCCTCGGCTTGCCTGTCGAACATGTTCCAGGCGGTCGTGCTCGGATCGTTCTGACCGTCAGGCACTGCGTCTGTCGACCACAAGCGCCTGCGCGTCGGCCAGCTTGAGCAGCATCTTCCTGGTATGCGCACCGCAGGCGCGGAAGGCGGCCAGCAGCCGGCGTTCGGTCGGGTCGTGGACGAACTCTGCTTCGACGGCTGGCACGTCTTCGTCCACCGGGACGTAGCCGATGCTGCCGCGGCCGGTGGCGAGCCATTCGAAGTTCACCGACGTGATCCTAGCGAGCCGTTCGAGGCGCGACGTCGCCGGCAGCGCACCCAGGGAGCATTCCCAGTTCGCCACCGCTCCGCGGCTGATGTCGAGTTCCCTAGCCAGTGCTTCCTGCGAGAGGTGGGCACGCCTGCGCGCAAGCCGGATCCTCGTTGAAAGTTGCATTATTAACTTTCCCTGCCTGTCCTGTGCGGGACAGCGAGCGTAGCCCTCGCATTCGCCGCCGCGCAAGCACGGCCACGGTTGCAAGCAATACTGGCGGCAACTCGTGCAGTTCCGCTTGCAGGCGAAGGCCGTGCCTTGCGACGACGCGATGTGCGCGACGAATGCAAGCGATATTGGTCGTATGCGTTCCTTGATGGACGATCCGCCCGCGGTGAATATTGCATCGCCATTTCTTCCGGACGACCCGGTCGATTGGCGACCGCAGGGGGCGGAAATGACGCAGGCGCTGTTTCGCAGAGAAGTGCTGGAAGCACGGCGCACGAGTTGGCTCGGGGGCATATCCATCGCCCAGCCCTTGAGGCTGTGGGTGCTCACGTCGTGCGCGGTGGTCGCCGCGTCGGCCATCGTCGTTCTCCTGGTGGCTGGTACCTATACCCGGCGCTCGTCGGTTGTCGGGCAGCTGGTTCCGACGCGGGGCCTGTCTACGGTGATGGCGCCAGCGACGGGCGTGGTCGCCCGGGTGGATGTGCGCGAAGGCGACAGAGTGCGCACGGGACAGCGCTTGGCGGTGGTCGCTGTGCCGCGCGCCACGCTGGGTGGTGGCGATACCTTGGTCGCGCTGGAACAACGTCTGCAGCAGCGCCACGACGGACTGCAGGCGGCGCAGGACGCGCAGCGCCAGCAATTGGCCGTGCAGGCCGCGGGGCTGGGTTCCCAACTCGGCACCGCCCAGCAGGAAATGGTCCAGGTCGAGCGCGAGATCGAGACGCGGCGCAAACAGATCCGCATCGCGCATGAAACGCTCGATCGCCTGCGCCAGCTGGAAGGCGAGCGTTACGTCAGCCTGCTACAGATCAAGCAGCAGGAATCGGCGGCGCTGGCCCAGGTAGGCGAGATGCAGGCGTTGCAGCGCCAGGCGGTGGCGACCCGGCGGATGATCGCCCAGCTCCAGCAGGCGCTGCGGGAATTGCCCTCCCAGCGCGATGCGACCGACGCCGGCTACATGCGCGAACTCGCCCTGCTGGAGCAGGAACAGCTGGAAACGCGCGCCCGCGGAGAGCTGGTCGTGACCGCGGCCATCGACGGCGTCGTTTCCGCCCAGCTGGCCAAGCCCGGATGGGCTGTGCAAGCGGGGCAGCCGCTGCTGAGCATCCTGCCCGAGGACGGCGAGCTGGAAGCCGAGTTGCTGGTGCCCAGCCGCGCCATCGGCTTCATCGAATCGGGAGACAGCGTAACGCTGCGATACCAGGCGTTTCCGTATCAGAAGTTCGGGCACCACTCGGGCGTTGTCCGGCAGATCAGCCGCAGCGCGCTTGCCGGGGGGGAATTAGGCGTGCTGATCGGCAATGCCCAGCAGGGCGAACCGCTCTATCGGGTGACCGTGGTTCTGGCCGAACAAACGGTGCTCGTTTATGGCAAGAACGAGCCTTTGAAGCCGGGAATGCTGGTGGACGCCGATATTCTCGGGGAAAGGCGGCGACTGATCGAGTGGGTACTCGATCCGGTGTATTCCCTCAAAAAGGTTTTGAAGTAGCCAGGAAAACCCGGCGGCCAGGATTGGTCGCTGGATTCGCCTCGTTTCCGATCCATTTTCGTCCTTTGTAGATTCCAGACGAGATGTCTGGCCCTGGTGCGCATGGGTAATGCGCTTGTTGAAGCAAGGAGAGAAAGATGCGTGAAATGACAATGGACGAGATCGATTCGGTGGGCGGCGCGGTTGATTGGGGCGTTGTTGCTGCAGGAGCGGGAATCGTGGCTCTCGGAGCGGGTATTCTGGCGACGGGGGGGCTGGCATTGGTGCCGCTGGGCGTTATGGGTGCTGCCACCTTCGGCGAGTTCGTTCTGGTTGGCTCCGCAATGGCCGCAGGCGCCGCCGGGGGCTATGCCATGGGTGAGGGATTCCAGCAGTAAGTGACCGGGCATTGTTGCGGCTGGTACGGCCACAACAATGCCTTTCGACAGGAGCAGGCAATGAAATCGGAATATATTGGAATTATTGGGTTATTGGCGGTGGTTGTTGCTCTTGTCGCGATATACGCGTCCAGGTCTGCGCGTCCCAGGGAGGTCGAGAGCCTTCCTGCTCCGTCTTCGGAGGTCGTGGCGCTCGCAAGGGAAGGCAGGAAAATAGACGCGATACGTATGTACCGAAAGCAGGCCGCGGCTGGTCTTTATGAAGCGACCAGGGTGATCGAGAGCATCAGGAAAGGTGATTGAGGCGGCGCTTCTTGGGTCGGGAGGTGGTCCATCGCGGCAGGCTCTGGCGCCGCCGTTTCCCGGGGGGCTTTACGATCGCCCGGCTGCGGCGACACTTGGCTGGTTTATCTGGATATTCCGTCGCAAATGCAGCCATGGCCTCGTGTCGACCATGGTGATGCTTTCCCTCCGCGCGGCGCTTGTTCTGGATTTTGACGTCATCAAGCTGATGCATGTGTCGCGATTCATCTGGATCACCGTTCGAGGCACGATCGACTTCAGGCGACTTCGTTTATTTGCTGGATCGGAAAGCACGGATGGCAATAATTCAATCGGAAGCCGCCGAGTGCGGGTTGGCGTCTCTAGCGATGGTGGCCGACACGCACGGGATGTGCGTGGGTTTGGCGGAGTTGCGTCGCCGTTTCCCGATGTCGCTCAAAGGCGCCAGGCTCAACCAGCTGATCGGCATCGCCCAGCGGCTCGGCTTTTCCACCCGGCCATTACGGCTGGACATGGAAGATCTGCACAAGCTCAGGCTTCCTTGCATCCTGCATTGGGACCTGAACCATTTCGTGGTTCTGTCGAAGGTAGGCAAGTCGAAGCTCACGATCCTGGATCCAGCGGTCGGTGAACGCAGGCTTGCGCCTGCGGAGGTGTCCGACCATTTCACCGGTGTGGCACTGGAGCTGACGCCCTCGGTCGAATTCAAGCCGCAGAAGGCGGCACCCTCGGTTTCCGCGCGCGAGCTGACTGGCCCGGTGCAAGGCCTGTGGGGCGCACTAGGACAGATCCTGCTGCTGTCCGTGGCATTGCAGGTCTTCGTGGTGCTGGCCCCGTTCTTCATGCAATGGGTCGTCGATCACGTGCTGGTCGCGGCCGACCGCAGCCTGCTGAAGGTGCTGGGCCTAGGCTTCGGCCTGGCCTTGATTCTTCAGCTGGGGATCGGCTTGCTGCGAGGGTGGTCGGTGGTGTACCTGTCCACGCGGCTGGGCCTGCAGTGGATGGGGAACGTGTTCGCCCACGCCTTGAAGTTGCCACTGGATTTCTTCGAGAAGCGGCACCTGGGCGACATCACCTCGCGGATGTCGTCGGTCCAGGCGATCCAGCGCACCCTCACCACCAGCTTCGTGGAGGCGATCATCGACGGCCTGATGGCGCTGGTGACGCTGGGCCTGATGCTGGTCTACAGCTGGAAGCTGGCGCTGGTCACGTTGCTGGCGGTGGCGCTGTACCTCGGCATACGGCTGGTGGCCTACCTTCCGGTGCGCGATCGCACGGAACAGCAGCTCGTGGCCGCCGCGAAGCAGCAGACCCATCTGCTGGAGTCGCTGCGCGGGATGCAGAGCCTGAAGGTCGCTGGCGAGGAGGCGCAAAGACGCGCCACCTACGAGAACCTGATGGTGGACACGGTCAACCACGAAGTGCGACTGGCGCGGATGGGCCTGGGCTTCAGTGGCGCCAGCCAGCTGGTGTTCGGGATCGAGCGTATCGCGGTGATCTGGATCGGTGCGACGCTGGCGCTGGAGAACGTGTTCTCCGTCGGCATGCTGATCGCCTACCTGGCCTACAAGGACCAGTTCGCCGCGCGGATGTCTTCGCTGATCGACAAGTGGGTGGAGTTCCGCATGCTGCGCCTGCATGGCGAGCGCCTGGCCGACATCGTGCTGACGCCGCCGGAAGACGACGCCGGTCCGGCGGAACTGCCGCCGCCGCCAGACACGCGGATCGAGGTCGAGGGCCTCTCGTTCCGCTACGGCGAAGGCGAGCCGTGGGTGCTGAGGGACTGCAGCTTCGCCATCGAGCCGGGTGAATCCGTGGCCATCGTAGGTGCCTCCGGGTGCGGCAAGACCACCCTGGTCAAGCTGATGCTGGGCCTGCTCAGTCCCACCGAGGGGCGCATCTGCATCGGTGGCTACGACCTGCACAAAGTCGGGCCGCGCAACCTGCGCGCCATCGTCGGCGCGGTGATGCAGGACGACCAGCTGTTCGCGGGAAGCATCGCCGACAACATCGGCTTCTTCGACAGCCGCTACGACGAGGAACGGATCGAGGCGGCGGCGAAGCTGGCGGCGATCCACGACGAGATCGCTGCCATGCCGATGGGCTACCACGGCCTGATCGGCGACATGGGCAGTTCGCTGTCAGGCGGGCAGAAGCAGCGCCTGATCCTGGCGCGCGCGCTGTACCGGCGGCCGAAGCTGCTGTTCCTGGACGAGGCGACCAGCCACCTGGACGTGGCGAACGAACGCTTGGTCAACGAGGCGGTGAAGGGGCTGGCCCTGACCAAGGTGATAGTCGCTCACCGGCCCGAGACCATCGCCAGCGCCGATCGCGTGCTGGGGGTCGAGAACGGCCGGGTCGCGGGATGGCAGGGCGAGGAGCGGCGGCCCACCGAGGCGGCTTGGCAGTCCTGAGCCGTGCTTGCACGATTGCGCGCAGCCGCCACGGCAGAGGGTGCGCGCGCCCTGAGAAGAAGCCGGGATAAGGATTGGGATAGGGGAATGGACAACCTGAAATGCCAGGAAATCGCATCAAGGGATTGGCCTCAGGTCGCGATCGGGCGGCTCCGGGCGCCCGTCGTGGCCTGGGCGGACCGGGGTGCGAATGGAGCCGCGATCACCGGCGAAAGGCTGCTGCAGGAACATGCGCTGGTCCTCGAGGGGACGCCCTTGTGCCGGGAGCGGGAGCCGGGCACGCCCGCGATGTCCGCAACCGTCGAGCGGTACGGCGGCACCGGCATCGGCGCCAATGGCGGCGGCGCCCGCTGCATCAACTACGAGGCCGGCGACCCGACCTCCGTGCCGGACGGGACCCGGAGGACGTTCCAGGCAAAGGGAACCGGGCAGAACCCGGTCGTCGGCCAGCACGACGACAGGGAGCACAGCTACGGTGGCCTGGACGCGCGCAAGGCCATCGTCGAGACGATCTATACCCATGTTCTGGGCAGGGTCCTGCCGTTGGGCACGGTAAAGATCTTCGGCCTGGTCTTCACCGGCCACGACACCGCGTACAACGGCATCGGCGATTGCTGGGGCGTGACGATGATCCGGGACCAATGCCTGCGTCCCGCACACTTCATGAAGGCCGGCGGCTTCAAGCCGACCGCCGAGTTCGCGAAGGCGCAGCCGGGCGAGCTTGCGCGTATCCGCCGCCTGTACAAGCGCATCCACGCGGAATCCGAAAGCAGCCAGGCCTTCATCAGGTACCTGGGTCAGTACCTGAGGAACGCCGCCAACCAGTTCTCCTTCGCCAGGGTCGCGCGGATAACGCATGGCACGCTCAGTCCCTCCAACCTGGCCATGGACGGACGATGGCTCGACCTGCCGGTCGCCAGCTTCCTCAGCGGGGGCGTCAACTACAACATCTCGAGCATCTTTTACGCCGAGGGCGCCGAGCCGCTCGGGTACGCGCTCGAGATCATCCACAACTACGCGAAGTTCAACGGGCTCAAGCTCAATCCTTCCATCCTGTCGCGCTACTACGCCGAATCCTTCGAGGCGTATTTCAAGGTCCACCTGGCCTTCGTCTTCGGCGTGCCGGTCAAGGAGGACCGCGCCGGTCCGCTCCTCGAGAATCCGTCCCTGGCCCACCTGGCGCGCGCATTGGGCGGGATCATCAACCGCGACCGGAAAATCCGCATGGAGCGACCGGCAAGGGACAGCGCGGATCCCGTGGTGGCCTTCATATCCGGCTGCCACGCTTCGCTGCGGGGGCTGGCCGTGGCGAAGGACTGCTTCGCCACGGCGGGGATCGATCCGGGCGAGATCCCGGCGACCGCGGCGCATTTCCGGGCGCTGGTCGACGAGTACGCCAGGATCCTGCACGTCGAACAACATGACGCGGCCACGGCGGAATTCGGCTTCCTGCTGGTCGCGCTGAAGCGTGGCCTGCTTGCCTCGGCGTTCTACCTCCCGGTCGTCGACGACGAGGTAAAGCGCTTGTGCGCGGAGGGGAGTCCGGACGACATCGGGGCCGTGATCGACGACTACATCGAGGCGTCCGCCTGGATATTCGAGGAGGCATCCGGGGAGATAACGCTGTTCAAGGGCTGCGACCTGGCGATCAGCTACTACGCCGGTGCGGGATATCGCGTCCGCGCAGGTGGCGGGCAGTCGGTTTTCACCAACTATTCATCGCTCCATGCGTACGTAAGCGCGCTGGACCGGGCCCGACTCACGATCCGCGGCTTCGACTATTCGTTCTTTTTCGACGAGCTGGCCCGGTTGGTTCCGATGTACGAGGCGGCCGTGCCGGCAACCGTCCCCCTGGCCGAAGCCATGGCGGGTGCCGCGTGACCACCGACTTCCAGAAAAACATCGAGGCGGTCGTCCAGATGAGGGCCATGACCCGCCGGCAGACGCCGCCGGAGCTGCTGGGCCGGCTGGCGCAGAGCTGCGGCAACGGGAACATATGCGTGGTGAGGACGGCGATGCGAAGGCCGATCGGCTACTTCGCATGGATCCGGGTGTGCAAGGAGAGCTTCAGGCTGATCCGCGAGACCAAGGGCCTGCCGGCGCTGTACTACGAGAACAACGAAGGCTACCTGCCGGTCATCTACGACTTCGTCTTCCTGCCGGGGTTCGAGGCCTATTGCAAGAGGGAATTGCGCGGCTTCATCCGGCGCAAGCGCCTGGTGGGCCGCCATCGCAATATCAGGTTCCGGGTACTGGCTTCGGCGCGGATGGCATCGCCGGACGCCGGCGGCTGATCGGCCGCAATCGGCGCGGGAAGCGTTTCCGGAAGGAATCCATACAGGGGGAGAAGGTGGAAAAGTTCTACAAGGAGTCATGGATAAGCCTGGCGCCGCTGTGCGCCCCCGCGGTCATCGATGACCGCCTTTCGAAGGGAGTGGTCATCCTCAACCAGGTCGATCCGGTGCTGGAGCGCTATCCCGAGCTGAAGGCGCTTTTCTACATCGTCGAGCGCCATGGCTGGTTCGGGCCCAACGAGGCCACGCGCGCGGACATCGTGCTGCTGGAGGACCAGTCGGTCGCCGACCTGGTGAAGGCCTCGTCCCCGGCGTCCGTCCATCTCGACATCGGGCCGGCGGATTTCGTCGACCAGGACGATTTCTTCCCGACTGGGCAGGCGGCGCGCTACGACGTGATCCAGGTTTCCTGCTGGAGCCGGCGGAAGCGGATCGAGCTGTTCATCGAAGCCGCGGCCAGGCTGCCGGAGGTGTCCTTCGTGCACCTGGGGCACTTCGAGAACAACGGCACCGCCGAGGAGCTGCGCTACCGGGACGAGTGCATCGCGCTGGCCGCGTCGCTGGCGCCGAACATCGCCTTTCCCTTCGGCGCCTGCAACAGCAACGGCGAACTGCCTGCCGGCAAGGACGAGATCAACCGGTGGATCAACAGCGCCCGGCTGGGCGTGCTCACGACCACTAGCGAGGGCATCAACCGCTTCAAGATGGAATGCCTTTCCGCCGATCGCCCCTGCCTCGTGCCCGAGGACGTGGCGTGGACGACGCGGAAGCACATCAACGCAATGACCGGGCAGCTGTACCGCCCCGATGCCGACAGCCTGGCGACGGCCATACGCGCCAGCCTCGCGCAGTCCGGGCGGTTCCGGCCGAGGAGCTACATCCTGGCCAACACCGGCAAGCGGAATTCGCTGCCCAAGCTCAAACGCGCCCTGGCCACCGTCTGCGACCGCGAGGATGCGGTCTTCAGGTACGGCGACATCACCTGGGACGGGCGCAACGAAAGCTTGTTGTGGGGGAAGGACGCAGTGGAACAGATAAGGGAACTGATCGGCCGATACCGGCACCTGGCCGCCGGTCTGGAATCCATCACGGGAGCATGCGCATGAAGTCGAACTACTCGTTCCGTTTCGAGGGAACCACCATCACCGAGAATTCCTACGGCCACGGCCGCGACGACGAGAACACCGAGCGCACATACCTCGAGGATCTCTGGGCCCTGTCGCAGGCCCATGCCGGGCGGGAAGGCGCGAACATACTCGAATGGGGCAGCGGCATATCCACGCTGATGTTCGCCGACTTCATCGGCGGCAACGGCGGCTCGCTCACCACGCTGGACGACAACGGCCCGTACCAGCAGGCCGTGGTCGCGTCCATCGGGAACCGCGACCAGGTGGTCGCCCACGCCGAGGACCTGATCGGCACCCGGCTGAGCCAGTCCGATCCCGGCCCCAACTACAGCACCCTGCCGCTGGGCTTCAAGGACAGGTTCGACCTGATCTATATCGATGGCCGGCGCAGGGTGGAGTGCAGCCTGGTGGCCGCGATGATCGCAGGCCCGGAAACCGCCGTGGTGGTGCACGACTATCGAAGAGCACGCTACCAGCCGATGCTGGGCCTGTTCGAGGTTATTGATGATGGCATGCATTTCCGGGTCATGAGGGTGAAATCGGAAATACTCGGGGTGTTTGGACGTCAATGAAGAGGACAGAAGGTGGTACTTGCGTCGTGTGGAAGCCTATAAGTGTAACGAGAATGAGAGGGTGCGGCACGTCGGGATATGCCCGAACCCAGATGCAGGGATTTGCATCAATCAGCTTGGGAGGTCGATATGCGTGATATCTGTGTTGAAGAGGTGCTACACATTTCTGGTGGGGCCAATCCTCCGATTTTAAGTAAATCAGCGGGCGAGTACTGGAACTCCTGTATGGAATATGTGAGTCCTCCTCCTGCCGTGGGGGTCGCGATTGCTGCTGCTGGGCTAATTCCAGGTGTTGGCGTGTTTGTCGCCGCCGGGGCTACTCTGTATACTCTTTCCGCTGCCGGCATTTGTGGAATAGGATCGATCCAGTATTTTCAGGGCGGTTACCAATAGGGTGGGTCATGGGATCAGGTAGTCGTAGTTTTTCTTACTGTATTGTCGCCTTGTTGTTTTTTATTATTTCCTTGGTCCACTTTTTCGCCGATAGAGTCCTGTATGCGGCAATATTCTTCGCTGCGGCATCTGTTGCAGGGGTTGTATGTTTGATATTGCGGCCTCGAGCTATCAGGTAGCGCTGTGTTGCCCCGCTGCATGGCATGCGGCGGGGCTTTTATTAGTCATGCGCGTACGTCGTTTATTTGTGCCTGAAACGAGTTAGGCCGTCGATTGCGTTGATGCGAGCGGGTTTTTCTACAATCACCATGCCAGCGTGATGATTTGTTCGTCGCCGTCGCCGCGCGCGAAACACAGCGCTCATTGCCCGGAGTGCCTATGCTTTTATAAGTCGTGCTATCCGTGACATGAATGGATGATTGACATGATTCACTTCAGTGAGCCAATACGAAGGAGGAAGAAGATGCACGATCTCAGTCAGACGGAGCTTTCGCAGGTGGCTGGCGGCAACAGGCAACCGCCGAGTTTTTTACTGCCGCCGTCCAGGGACGTGCCGGAACGGGCCCAGCCGGGCTATCCGGCGGCGGGTGTCCCGCCGCGCATCAGTCCGGCCCCTTGAGTAGGGGCCGCGGCTGCTGCAACCGGCCCGTCGACTGTGGGCAAGCACGCGCTGGGTCACGGCGCGAGCTGTGCCCGCAGCCACTGCGCCAGCGCGGCCGCGCGCGGTTCGCCCTCGCCGCGCCGGGTGCACAGCGCCCATTGCCCGCCGGTCTCGACGAACCCCCACGGTGCGACCAGACGGCCCGCTGCGATGTCGGCCTGGACCAGTTCCTGCGGGGCGATCGCCACGCCGAGGCCGGCGACGGCGGCTTCCAGCAGGTAGTACAGGTGTTCAAAGCCGGTGCCCATCCGCAATGTGTCCGGCTCCATCCCGCTGCGCCGTGCCCATTCGGGCCAGGCTTCGGGGCGCGAGGTGGTGTGCAGCAGCGGCTCGGCAGACAACGCGGCCGGGCCGGCGGCGAGCAGGCGGTCATGCGCGGGATGGTGCGGGCCGAGCACCGGGCCGATCCGCTCCGGGGCCAGCCGATGCACCTGCCAACCGGGCGGCCAGGGCGGGCTGCCAATCAGCAGGGCCGCGTCCAGGCCGCTGAGGCCAGGATCGGGGGTGGCCTCGCTGGCGGCCAGGTGCAGGCGCAGCGCGGGCAGGTCCGCGGCCAGGCGCTCCATCCGCGGGATCATCCAGCGCGCCAGCAGGCTGCCCGGGCAGCCCAGCACCAGCGCCGCGGCCGCGGCGGGGTGGCGCAGATCGGCCCAGGTGCGGCGCAAGGGCTCGAATGCGCCGGCCGCCGCCTCCCCCAGGCGCTGGCCGGTGGCGGTCAGCGCCAGCCCGCGGCCCTGGCGGATGAACAGCGCCGTGCCCAGCGCATCCTCCAGCGCCTTGACCTGTCGGCTGACCGCGCCGTGGGTGACATGAAGTTCGGCCGCCGCCGCGGCCAGGCTGCCGAGGCGGGCCGCGGCCTCGAAGGCACGCACGGCGTTGAGCGGCGGCAGATTGCGGGACATGTGAGGTTTCCTGACGGATGCGGCGAGACTTTATCGCTTTCAGCCTGGCGCTGCCGTGCGTTAAGGTCACATCACTCCTCCCAGCCGTCGACCCGTGATGACCAGCCCCGTCCAGGATTTCCACGCCTACCCCGATGCCCGGGGCCACTTCGGCCGCCACGGCGGCAGCTTCGTCGCCGAGACCCTGATCGGGCCGCTGCAGGAACTGGCCGCCGCCTATGACGCGGCCCGGGTCGATCCGGCCTTCATCGCCGCCTATGACAAGGACCTCAAGCACTACGTCGGCCGTCCCAGCCCGATCTACCACGCGCAGCGCCTGAGCCGCGAAGTGGGGGGCGCGCAGATCCTGCTCAAGCGCGAGGACCTGAACCACACCGGCGCGCACAAGATCAACACCACCCTCGGCCAGGCCCTGCTGGCCGCGCGGATGGGCAAGAAGCGGATCATCGCCGAGACCGGCGCCGGCCAGCACGGCGTGGCCAGCGCCACGGTCGCCACGCGGCTGGGCCTGGAATGCGTGGTGTACATGGGCGCCACCGACA
>JBQGEI010000419.1:0-2202 GCA_052039535.1 Pseudoxanthomonas sp. | reverse complement strand
CGGCCCGGCGTCTGGCGCCACGCGAGGGCGGACACTTCGCTGTCCATCCTCAGGGGAGTAGAGCGCGCGACCCGGCAGGCGGGACGCCGCCCGCGAGGAGCGCCTGGCTTGGCAGCGGCGGGCGCCTGCCCACCACCAGGGCGCCATCCATCGGCCCCTCCACAGGGCTGCGTGGCGGCATGCAGGCCCCACGTCGCGCGATGCACCCAAGCCGGCGGACGCTGCGCGCTTTGCTTTCACGTTCCCGCCGGCCAGAATCCAGCTCATCTGGTTCCCGCATCCGCCGGGACGACGGAGACGACCCATGCCGCTGACCCGCCCCTTCCCCGCCTTCCGCATCCACAGCGACGCCGCCGGCTACCGCAGCGGCGTGGAGCAGGTCGTGATCGATGACCTGTCTCCGGGCGAGGTGGTGGTCAAGGCGGCCTGGTCGTCAGTCAACTACAAGGACGCGCTGGCTGGAACCGGAAAGGGCAAGATCCTGCGCCGCTTCCCGCTGGTCGGCGGCATCGACGTGGCCGGCCACGTGGTGGCCTCGACCGATCCGGCATTCCGCGAGGGCGACCCGGTGCTGGTGACCGGGTGCGGCCTCAGCGAGACCCGCGATGGCGGGTACTCGGCCTACGTTCGCCTGCCCGCCGAGTGGGTCGTCGCGCTGCCGCGCGGGCTGGACCTGCGCCAGTCGATGATCCTGGGCACGGCCGGCTTCACCGCGGCGCTGGCGCTTTACCGCATGCGTGAGAACCGGCAACGCCCCGAACTCGGTCCGCTGGCGGTGACCGGGGCCACCGGCGGGGTCGGCTCGATGGCGGTGGCGATCTTCAGCAAGGCCGGCTACGACGTGCACGCGGTCAGCGGCAAGGCCGACCAGGCCGGCTACCTGCGCTCGCTCGGCGCCCGCGAAGTGCTGGGTCGCGACGCGCTGGAGGCCGCGCGTCCGCTGGAATCGGTGCGCTTCGGCGGCGGCCTGGACAACGTCGGCGGGCCGATGCTGGTGAGCCTGCTGGCGCAGACCGTTCCCTACGGCAATGTGGCCGCGGCCGGCCTGGCGGCGAGTCCCGGCCTGGAGGCGCTGACGGTGATGCCCTTCATCCTCCGTGGCGTCTCACTGCTGGGCATCGGTTCGGCAGGCACCGCGCGCGACATCCGCGACGACATCTGGGCGCTGCTGGCCAATGATTGGAAGCCGGCGCGACTGGACGCCATCGCCACCGCCGAAGTCACCCTCGGCGAACTGCCGCAGGTGTTCGCGCGCATGCTCGCCGGGCAGTCGCTGGGTCGCACGGTGGTGCGCCTGGACTGAGGCGCAGTGCCGGCAGGCGCGCACTCCCAAGGCCCGCCGGGCCGAGTATCGCGCGGGACGGTCTGCACGCTCTTCAAGGCCTACTGCGGACGCGGGCGACACAGCCGGGAAGTCAGGCGGTCAGGCGGTCAGGCGGTCAGGGCGGCAGGGCGGCAGGGCGGCAGGGCGGCAGGGCGGCTGACGAGGGTCGGTCGTCGACCGGCCGTAAAGGTTCCCGACCCCATGCTTTGGACCATCGACCGGTCCAACAGGGGCATCGGCCCAACGCGTCGATCCACGGACCCGATGCGCCGGCTTCTGCACCCAATGCATCTCCTCCCGGACGCAATGCGAAGCGTCAAGGCACCCACCGTGCCGGCTACTCGGCCCAATTCACCAGCTTCCGGGCCCAACGTATGGGCTCCCGGACCCGATGCACAGGCTCCCGAACCCAAAGCATGGGTACACGGATCCGTTGCGAAGGGTCAGGGACCCGATGCGATGGATCGGGGATCCAAGGCATGGCTAGCGGACAGACGCATGAGGGTGCTTCGCCGACACTCGCGCCACTGACCCAATGCCACAAAGGTCCCGGCCCCGACGCATGGGCGGCCTTCATGAAGGCCGCCGAAGCTTTCGCCCAGCAGCCCCGTCTTGCCCACGCCGGTTCAAGTGCCCTGTGCCGCGGGGCCAGCTGCGTCCTGGCCCCGCTCCTCGACACCTGCCGAAGGCCACCGGACCCGGGCATGGCGACCGGCCTGCCGCACTGGATCTGTGCCCTGCACGCGTCCCCGGATGACCAGCGACGTAGGCTTCCCGCGGCGGGTGCCCGGCACCTACTCGGGCGCGTTCTCCAGCGGATACACCCGCACGTAGTCCACCTCCATCCAGATCGGGAAGGCAGCGTCGTCGACGCCCTG
>JBQGEI010000418.1:0-6801 GCA_052039535.1 Pseudoxanthomonas sp. | reverse complement strand
GGGTACCCCCGGCCGCCGCTGAGCCGGAGTCCGGACATTGCGCGCAAGCGACGCCGTCCCGCCCGGCGCGCCCGGGCGGGACGGCAGCGACTTACTTGGCCTCTTCGCCGGCAGCGGCGTCGTCGGCCTCGACACGGGCGTGCTTGGCCACGACCACGGCGACGTCATGGTCCGGACCCAGCTTCAGCTCCGGGATCTCCACGCCGGTCGGCAGCTTGAGGGCCGACAGGTGGACCACGGCGCCCACCGCCAGGTCGGACAGGTCGACCTCGATCGAGGCCGGCAGGTCCTTCGGCAGGCAGGCCACGGTCACTTCGGTCAGCTCGTGCATGATCACCACGCCGGCGGTCTTGCCGGCCGGGGACTTCTCGCCGTTGACGAAGTGCAGCGGCACGGCGGCACGCAGGATCTCGTCGGCGCTGACGCGCTGGAAGTCCAGGTGCATGATCTGCTGCTTGTACGGATGGCGCTGCATGTCACGCAGCAGCACCTGCTGGATCTGGCCGTTGAGGCTCAGGTCCAGGATGGAGGAATAGAACCACTCGTTCTGCTGGGCGAGCCACAGCTTCTCGTGGTCCAGCTGGACGCTGACCGGCTCCAGCTCGCCACCGTACACGATGGCCGGCACCTTGCCGTCGCGACGCAGGCGGCGGCTCGCACCCTTGCCCTCGTCCTCGCGACGCTCGACGTTGATCACATGATTTGCCATTTGGGTTTACTACCTAGGTTGATGAACCGCCTTGCGGCGGCTTGGGTGGCTCCCCCGCGACCAGGGAAGCCGGGAAAACTCAATCCACGTACAGCGAACTGACCGACTCGCCGAAGGCGATGCGGCGGATGGTCTCGGCCAGCAGCTCGGCCACGCTGACCTGGCGGATGCGGCTGCATTCGCGCGCGGCCGGCGACAGCGGGATGGTATCGGTCACCACCAGCTCGTCCAGCTGCGAACCGTTGATGTTGTCCACCGCCGGACCGGACAGCACCGGGTGGGTGCAGTACGCGGCCACCTTGGTGGCGCCCTGCGCCTTGAGCGCGGCGGCGGCCGCGCACAGGGTACCGGCGGTGTCGACGATGTCGTCCACCAGCACGCAGGTCTTGCCGGCCACGTCGCCGATGATGTTCATCACGGTCGAGACGTTGGCCCGCGGACGGCGCTTGTCGATGATCGCCAGGTCCGCGTCGTCCAGGCGCTTGGCCACCGCGCGGGCGCGGACCACGCCGCCGACGTCCGGCGAGACCACCACCATGTTGTCGGTGCCGTGCGCGCGCCAGATGTCGGCCAGCAGCAGCGGCGAGGCGTACACGTTGTCGACCGGGATGTCGAAGAAGCCCTGGATCTGGTCGGCGTGCAGGTCGACGGTCAGCACCCGGTCGGTGCCGACCGCGGTGAACATCTTGGCGGCCACCTTGGCGGTGATCGGCACGCGCGAGGAACGCAGGCGGCGGTCCTGGCGCGAATAGCCGAAGTACGGCACCACCGCGGTGACGGACGCGGCGCTGGCGCGCTTGAGCGCGTCGATCAGTACCAGCAGCTCCATCAGGTTCTCCGCCGTCGGCGCGCAGGTCGGCTGGACGACGAACACCTCCTGGCGGCGGACGTTCTCCTCGATCTCGACCTGGACCTCGCCATCGGAGAACGTGGACACCAGCGCCTTGCCCTGGCGCACGCCGAGCTCGCGGCAGATGCTGTCGGCCAGGGGCTTGTTGGCATTTCCGGTGAAGACGAGCAGGTTGCGGTCTTCTTGCATCTTCTTCATCCCGGTGGCGGCTCGGATCGGTGGTCGGCGGTTGAGGAGCAGGCCGCGTTCGGTGCGGCGCAGGTCGTGCATCCACGCCGGAGCGCGCGGCTCCGCAAACGTGGCAGGGGCGGCAGGATTCGAACCTGCGGATGCCGGGATCAAAACCCGGTGCCTTGGACCTCTTGGCGACGCCCCTGTGTCAGAACTCCACCGCCACCGGACGCGCGAGCGCGGCCAACAGGGGTGAATGGTCAACGCCGGTTGCAAGCCAGGCACGCAACCCGCGAGGCAACCGCGCCAGCGCACATTGTGCACTGTCACGGTCTGGAAACTCGACGAAGCATCCGCTGCCGGTGCCGGTGAGCCTCGGGCGCCCCACCTGCGCCAGCGCGTCGAACATGGCCTGGATGGCCGGTTCGCGGCGGCGCAGCACCGGCTCGAACGCATTGTCGAGCACGGAGCCTGCAACGAAGTCGGCTATTTTCGCGGGCGCGGCATTTCGCGTCAAATCCGGGGCCGCGAACAGGGCGGCGGTGGGCACGTGGACGCCCGGGTCGGCCAGCAGGTACCAGGCCGGGGGCAGGTCCAGCGGCAGCAGCCGCTCGCCCACCCCTTCGGCCCAGGCACTATGGCCGCGCACGAACACCGGCACGTCCGCCCCCAGGCGCAGGCCCAGCGCCGCCAGCGCCTCGATGCCCAGGTCCAGGCCCCAGAGCTGGTCCAGCGCACACAGGACCGTGGCCGCGTCGGATGACCCGCCACCGAAACCGCCGCCCGCGGGAATGTGCTTTTCGACGATGATGTCTGCACCAACCCTGCATGAAGCATGCCGTTGCAGGAGGACGGCGGCCCTGACGGCGAGATCGTCCGCCTCCGCCACTCCCGCCACCGAGGGCCCGTGACGCACGATCCGCCCGTCCTCGCGCGGGCGCAGGCAGATGTGGTCGCCCCAGTCCAGCATCCGGAAGACCGTCTGCAGCTCGTGGTATCCGTCCGCGCGTCGGCCGGTGATGCGAAGGAACAGGTTCAGCTTGGCCGGTGCCGGCCAGCGGGTCCATCCGCTCACGGGAGAGTCCAGCCGTCCACGACCAGCCGTACCCGGGCCTGGCCACGCTCGGCCTGCAGGCGCCGGGGCATGGCCGGGAAACCGCCCGCTGGCGGCTGCCACTCCTGGTACTCGATGGTCCAGCCCGCCGCCTGCATCCGCAGCAGGTGGCCGTCGGCGCCGTATTCGACCGCGTGGGCGCCCGGGGTCTCCAGGCCGCGGACCCACCAGCCCAGCGCGTCGACGGGGATCTCCCACCCGGTCGCCTCGCGCAGCAGCTGTCCGGCGTCCGGGCCTCGCCGGGTGCCGCCCTCCACGCCTTCCAGCACCGCCCCGCCATCCTGGCCGCCGGCCAGCGACCAGCTCTGGCGGGTAACCGGCGCACTCAGGGCAACCCGGTAGCGGTCCTGCTGCTGGCTCCAGTCCAGGCGGCCGCTGCCCCCGCGGGTGCCGTTGGTGATCGCCACCCGACCCTGCAGGGACCAGTCCTGGAGCGTTTCCAGCGCCTGTCGGCGTTGGGCCTGGTGGTGTTCGGCCTGGACCACGGGCACGGCCGGTGCCGGCGTGCGCCTGGGGCCGCTGGCACAGGCGGCGAGCAGAAACAGGGCCGGCAGCAGGCCGGCCAGGCGCAGGGACGGACTCATGGGGCGGACGCCGGTTCGGTAGGGGCCTCGGGCCCGGGCGGGGCGGCCGGCGCCCCGGGGGCCGCGCCGGGAGCCGGCCGGTCCTTCTGCCGGATCGCCGGAAGCACGATGTCGAACTGCCGCAGGGCCCTCTGCAGGGCGCGGTTTTCCGGATCCAGCGCGCGGGCCTCCTCGAAATAGCGCCTGGCCTCGTCGCGGCGCCCCAGCTGCCAGAGCACCTCGCCCAGGTGCGCGGCCACCTCCGGATCCTTCATCAGGCCCCAGGCGCGACGCAGCTCGACCAGGGCCTCGCGGGTGCGCCCCAGCCGGTACAGCACCCAGCCATGGCTGTCGATGATGGCGGCATTGTCCGGCTCGGCGGTACGGGCGCGGTCGATCAGCTCCAGCGCCTCGCGGAAGCGGTCGGTGCGGTCGGCCAGGGTGTAGCCCAGCGCGTTGAGCGCGGCCACATTCTCCGGATCGGTGACCAGCAGCCGGCGCAGGTCCGCTTCGGCGCGGTCGATGCGGTCGCGGCGCTCCCACGCCAGGCCGCGCGCGTAGAGCAGGCCGGGATCGTCCGGCCAAGCCGCGAGGCCGCGCCCGAGCGCCGCCAGCTCGCCGTCGGCGTCATCGCTGCGCTGGCGCAGCTCGGCCTCGAGCAGATAGGCGTCGCGCCGGGCCTCGTCGACCAGGCCGCCTTCCTCCTGCAGCTCGCGTGCGGCGGCGTAGGCCTCCTCGTGCCGGTCCAACGCATGCAGGGCCACGGCCGCACGCATGCGCGCCTCGATCCGCTGCGGCCCCCCGGGCACGCCGCGATACCAGGCCAGCGCCTCCGCCGGGCGCTCCAGGAACTCGGCGATGCGCCCCAGCAGCAGGCGCCGGGCCGGATCCGGGCGGATCGCATCCTTCTCCAGTTCCGCGTACAGCGCGCCCAGCGCGGCCTTGTCGCCGGCGCGCGCCAGCAGCGACGCACGCACGCCGTAGGTGCCGGTGTCCTGTGGACCTTCGGCCATCACCCGGGCGGCGGCGGGCAGGTCGCGTGCGGCCTCGTAGGCGATCGCCAGGGCGGCGCGGATATCGGGGTCGGTGGCGGCCTGCGGCTCGACCTGCGCCAGCAGCGCACGGGCCTGGTCGCCCTCGCCGGCCTGCTGCAGCTGGCTGGCGCGCAGCAACGCGACCCGCGGCTCGCCGGGGAAGCGCTGGACCACCTCGTCCATGATCTGGCGGGTCAGGACCGGGTCTTCCAGGCGCATGGCCAGGCGCCCGAACTCCTGCCAGGCGGCGATGTCGTCGGGAATCGCGCCGCGCCGGACCAGGCGCCCCAGCACGCGGGCGATGTCCTGCGGCTCGCGGCCGCTTTTCAGCGCGGCGGCGGCATATCCCCAGCCGGCGGGATCCGGGCTGCGCATCAGCGCCTCCAGCTCTCGCCCGGCGCGACGCAGCTGCCCGCTGCGCAGGGCCAGGCTCGCGCTGGCCGAACGCATGCCGGCCGAGGCCGGGGCGCGCTCGCGCCACAGCGCCAAGGCCGAGCTCGCGCGCGCGTCGTCGTTGGCGAGGATCGCGATCCGGGTGGCGCGCTCGGCCAGCGCCACGTCGCCGGTGGCCGCGCTGGCCGCTTCCAGGTACCAGCGGGCCGCGTCGTCCAGCTGGCCCGACTGCAGTGCGAACTCGCCGGCCATCAGCGGCCCCAGGGTGCCGTCCTGCATGCCGTCGCCGGCAAGCGCCGGCCCCGGCAGGGCAAGTCCCACCAGCAGCGGCAGGTGCCACCAGCGGCCAGGGCCAGCACCCCTGGACGGGGTCGACGTGAACGCCATCAGGCGGGCAAAAGGTCTCAATCCGGGCATTGCCACCCACCGGGCCGTAAAATGGCGGCCCAAACATGCCAGCAGATTAACGCAAGCACCTGAACATGACGCTTTGGCTCCTCGGGCTGAACCACCAGACCGCGCCGGTCGACCTGCGCGAACGGGTGGCCTTTGCCGGTGAGGCGCTGGGCCAGGCCCTGCTGGGGCTGCGCACGCTGCCCGGCGTGGCGGAGGCGGCCCTGCTGTCCACCTGCAACCGGACCGAGGTCTACGCCGTGGCCGAGCAGGGCCAGGTGCTGGCCGACTGGCTGGAAAGCCACGGGCATGGCCTGTCCGCCTACCTCTACCAGCACCAGGATGCCGACGCGGTGCGACACCTGTTCCGGGTCGCCACCGGGCTGGACTCGATGGTGCTGGGCGAGCCCCAGATCCTCGGCCAGGTGAAGGATGCCTGGGCCCGCGCCCGCGACCAGCGCGCGCTCGGCAGCCGCCTGGACCGGCTGTTCCAGCAGGCCTTCGCCGTGGCCAAGCGGGCGCGCACCGACACCCGCATCGGGGTCAATCCGGTCTCGGTCGCCTCCACGGCGGTGCGCCTGGCCCAGGACACGTTCGCCGCGCTGCCGGACTCCACGGTGCTGCTGGTCGGCGCCGGCGAGACCATCGAACTGGCTGCCCGGCACCTGGCCAAGGGCGGCGTGCGCCGGCTGCTGGTGGCCAACCGCACCCTCGCCCATGCCCAGGACCTGGCCGCGCGCCACGGCGGCTATGCCCTGCCGCTGGGAGAGCTGGACCGCCACCTGGCCGAGGCCGACCTGGTCTTCTCGGCCACCGCCGCGCGCGAACCGGTGCTGCTGCGCAGCCAGGTGGAGGCCGCGCTGGCCGTGCGCCGGCGCAAGCCGGTGATGCTGTTCGACCTGGCGGTGCCGCGTGACATCGAAGCCTCGGTGGCCACGCTGGACGACGCCTACCTCTACACCGTCGACGACCTCGAGCGCGCGGTGGAGGACAACCGGCGCGGGCGCCACGAGGCGGCCGAAGCGGCCGAGGCGATCATCGACCTGCAGGTCTCCCGCTTCATGGACACCCTGCGCGCCGGCGAGCGCCAGGACAGCCTGCGCCGCCTGCGCGCACTCGGCGATGCCACCCGCGAGGAGATCCTCGCCCGCGCACGCCAGCAGCTGGTCGCCGGGCGCGACCCCGACCAGGTGCTGCAGTTCCTGGCCCACACCCTGACCAACCGCCTGCTGCATCCGCCGACCGCCGCCCTGCGCGAGGCCGCCCTGGCCGGCGATGCCGAACTGGCACGCGCCGCCGACCGGCTGTTCCCGGCACGCGCACCCTACAGCCATCCGGCGCCCCCCTCCCTGCCCCCACCCCGACTGCCCGATGACCCCCAGCCTGCGCCGCAAGCTTGAAGCGCTGGCCGAGCGCCGCGAAGAACTGGAACGCCTGCTCGCCGACCCCGGCGTGATGGCCGACAACGCCCGTTTCCGCGACCTTTCGCGTGAATTCGCCCAGCTCGAGCCGGTGGCCACCGCGCTGGCGGCCGAGGCGCGCGCCCGCGCCGACCTGGCCTCCGCCGAGGCCAT
>JBQGEI010000417.1:0-2256 GCA_052039535.1 Pseudoxanthomonas sp. | reverse complement strand
ATCGGCCGGGGTCGGCACGGCGGCCGCCGCGACGGTGCCCGCGGGCAGGTCCAGCGCGATGCGCCGGGTCATCGGCGGGTAGCAGATTCCGCCTTCCTGGCACCCCTGGAACTGCACGACCAGGGTCGCAGGCAGCGCCTGCGGGCGGGCGCGGACCACCGGGATGCGGACGTCGGCCGCTTCGAAGTAGACGGTGGTCTGGCCGAAGTACTCGTCCCGGTGCGCGGTCCCGGCCGGCCAGCGTGGCGCGCCCAGGGACGCCCCCGGCGCATCTTCCAGGCCGAAGCGGGTGTGGTCGCGATAGATGTAGTAGCCGGCGGCAGGCTGCAGCCGCACGCGCACGCCCTTGCCCCCGTCGGCGATGGCGTCCACCGTGAAAGCCTGCGCCTCCGGCAGCGACATCGACGTGCCGAGCGCGGCCGCCAGCGGGTTGCGGGCGGCCGGGACGCCCGCCGCCGGCATCCCGCCGTCGCCCGGCAGGCGCACCTGCAGGCGGCGGGTCTGCGGCGGATAGCAGATGCCCACGTCCGCACAGCCCTGGTAGCGCACTTCCAGCTCGGCGATCGCACCGGCGCCGGTGGCCTGGCCGTCGAGGGTCGCGCGCAGTTCCCCGCGATAGGTCTCCACCGGGCCGAAGAATTCGTCCACATGGCGCTGGCCCGCCGGCAGCCGCAGGTTGCCGCCGGTAAACCCCCCGCTGGCGCTGACCGCGGTGCGGTGGCGGTAGAGGTAATAGCCGTCGGCGATCTTCCACTGCACCTCGATCCGTCCCGGTGCCGGGGCGCTGGCCGACAGCACGAACGCCTGGTCCACCGGCAGCAGGTCGGCTTCGTCCACCGCCGCATGCACGGCCAGGGCCGGGACCAGCCAGCCCAGCAGCAGCACGAACAGGCCGGGCAGGCGCCGGGCCGGCGGGAAAGCGGGAAGGGTCATGCGGGAGTTTCCGGATCGGTCAGTCGCGGGTGGCGTCGACCACCCAGCCCAGGTAGCCGGGAAGCCCGGCGGCGGCTTGGACCGCCACCACCTCGGGGAGTTCGTAGGGATGCAGGGCCTGCAGCCGCGCGACCAGCGCCGGCAACCGGTCGGCCGGCGCCTTGGCCAGCAGCAGCACCTCGTCGGCGTGCTCGACCGCGCCCTGCCACCGGTAGACCGAATGCATCCCCGGCAGCACGCTGGCACAGGCCGCCAGGCGTTCCTCGACCACCGTACTGGCCAGGCGGTTGGCGGTGGCCGGGTCGGGGCAGCTGCAGAACACCAGGTGTACGTCCATGCGCAGAGTCTAGCCGGCCGGGCCGCCCCGCCGCCGCCGCCCCGTCGCCGGGGTCGATCAGCAAATTGGCCGCCACCCCCTTGAAACCCCGCCCGGGGGCCCCACCTGCCGTTCATGCCTCCGCTCCGGCGGAGGGTCTTCCGGCCGCCGCGGGCGCTGGCAGTCGCCATGTGCGAGTGCTAGACTCGCCGCCGTTTTTCCAACCCAGTCAATCACTTGTGAGGGATTGAAATGAGCAACATCAAGCCGCTGTACGACCGCGTTGTCATCAAGCGCACCGAAGAAGAGAAGGTCTCCGCCGGTGGCATCGTGATCCCGGACTCCGCCACCGAGAAGCCGATCAAGGGCGAGATCGTGGCCGTGGGCGAGGGCAAGGCGCTCGACAACGGCAGCGTGCGCGCGCCGAAGGTCAAGGTCGGCGACCAGGTGCTGTTCGGCAAGTACAGCGGGACCGAGGTCAAGTTCGACGGTACCGACTACCTGGTGGTGAAGGAAGACGACATCTTCGCGGTGATCGGCTGATCCAGCCCGACGCCGCGGTCGGCGCCGGCCGCCGGAGACCGGACCAGGTGAGGGCGCTCCGCGCTCCCCGTCCCGCCTCCGCCCGACGCCGCCGTCGTTCCGCATTCCCGAATCCCTGAATTCCCGAATCTCTGCTTCCAACCCATTTCCGGAGTTTTTCCATGGCTGCCAAAGAAATCCGTTTCGGCGAAGACGCGCGCACCAAGATGGTCCGCGGCGTCAACACGCTCGCCAATGCCGTCAAGGCCACCCTCGGCCCGAAGGGCCGCAACGTCGTGCTCGAGAAGAGCTTCGGCGCGCCGACGATCACCAAGGACGGCGTGTCCGTCGCCAAGGAAATCGAACTGGCCGACAAGTTCGAGAACATGGGCGCGCAGATGGTGAAGGAAGTCGCCTCCAAGACCTCCGACAACGCCGGCGACGGCACCACCACCGCCACCGTGCTGGCGCAGGCGCTGATCCGC
>JBQGEI010000416.1:0-2231 GCA_052039535.1 Pseudoxanthomonas sp. | reverse complement strand
CCGCGAAGGTTCCGACATGGACGCACCCCGCCTGACCCTGTGCCTGCTCGCCGCCCTGGGGCTTGCCGCCACCGCCACCGCCACCGCCACGCCGGGGCCGCAGGCGCACGCCGGTGCGGCCGCGCCGGCCGCCCGCGCGCTTCCGTTCGCGGTGACCGAGGTGCACCGCTTCCAGTCGCCCTGGGCGATGAGCTTCCTCCCGGATGGCCGCCTGCTGGTGACCGAGATGGCCGGCGCGCTGCGCCTGTTCGATCCCGCCACCGGCCAGGCCGGAACGGTCAGCGGCGTACCGGCAGTGGCCCACGGAGGCCAGGGCGGCCTGGCCGACGTGGTGCTGCATCCGGGCTTCGCCGACAACCACCTGGTCTACCTCAGCTACAGCGAGGCCGGCGAAGGCGGCACCGCCGGCGCGGCGGTCGCCCGCGCGACGCTGGTGGCGGACTCCGCCACCAGCGGCCGGCTCGACGACCTGCAGGTGATCTGGCGCCAGGTGCCGAAGGTCGGCGGCCAGGGCCATTACGGCCAGCGCCTGGCCTTCGACCGCGACGGCAAGCTGTGGATCAGCTCCAGCGAGCGGCAGAAATTCGACCCGGCCCAAGACATGCAGGCCAACCTCGGCAAGATGATCCGCCTCAACGACGACGGCAGCGTGCCGGCCGACAACCCCTTTGCCGACCAGGGCGGCGTGGCGGCGCAGGCGTGGTCGCTGGGGCACCGCAACATCCTCGGCGTGGCGTTCGACGGACAGGGCCGGCTGTGGGCGCACGAGATGGGCCCCAAGGGCGGCGACGAGCTGAACCTGGTCGAGCGTGGCGCCAACTACGGCTACCCGGTCGTTTCCAACGGTGACCATTACGACGGCAGGCCGATCCCCGACCACGACACCCGCCCGGAATTCCGCGCGCCGGCGATCACCTGGAACCCGGTGATCTCGCCGGCCGGCTTCGTGATCTACAGCGGCGACCGCTTCCCGGCCTGGCAGGGCTCGGGCCTGATCGGCGGGCTGTCTTCCAAATCGCTGGTGCGGGTGGCGTTCGACGGCACCAGCGCGCGCGAGGCCGAGCGCTACGACATGGGTCGCCGGATCCGCGAAGTCGAGCAGGGCCCGGATGGCGCGGTCTGGCTGCTGGAGGACGGCATGCGCGACGGCAAGGGCTGGCTGCTGCGGCTGGAACCGGAGGCCTGAGCGAAGGGTCCGTGGCGCGGTCGCGTCCGTGACGTGATCCGGCCGCGGTTGCACGCCGCCACGCCCCTGCGCAATCAGGATCGGCGTTGCCGGATCGTCCGGGTCGCGTGGCCGGCGCACGCCCTTGCAGCTGGCGTCGCCCGGATACCCGGGCGCCGCTGCACGGCTTGCGGAACAGACGGGCGTGCAACGCATGCCCTGCCCGCTTCCAGGCTTGCCCGGACCCCGGGCGACCGTTTGCGGCCGTCAGTCCTTGACCAGGCCGCCGTCGACGACCAGGTTCTGGCCGGTCACGGCGCGGGCCCAGGGAGAGGCGAAGAACAGCACCGCGTCGGCGAACTCCGCCGGCGTGGTCACGCGGCGCAGCGGGGTGCTGGCGGCGATCAGGTCGAACACCGCCTCCGGCGTGGCGGCGCTGGCATCGGTGGTGCGCAGCAAGCCACCGGACACCATGTTCACCGTGATCCCGTCCGGCCCCAGGTCATGGGCCAGCGTGCGCGTCAACGACAGCAGCGCGGCCTTGGCGGCGGTGTAGTCGTGGTACGGCACCACCGGGTTCTGGAACAGGTTGGTGCCGATGTTCACGACCCGGCCGAAGCCGGCCTCGCGCATCCCGGGCAATGCCGCCTGCACGGTATTGAGCGCGCCGCGCACCGCGCCGTCGAACTGGCGGCTGAAACGCTCCCAGCCGATCTCGGCCGCGTGCGGGCGTGCATCCCCGTCGAAAGCGAAATCCACCAGCGCGTTGTTCACCACCGCGGTGACCGGCGCGCCGAAGTGGGCCCGGGCCTGCGCGACCATCGCCGCGACCTGGGCCGGGTCGGTCACGTCGGCCTGCACCGCATAGGCGCGCTCCGGTCCGGATTCCCGCTGCAGGGCGGTGGCGGCCTCCAGGCTGCGGTGGCAGTTCACCACCACCCGCGCGCCCTGTGCGAGGAAGGCCCGGCTGATCGCCAGTCCCAGCCCGCGCGCTCCGCCGGTGACGAGCACCACGAGGGATGGCAATGCGGTTGCGGGTGCGTCCAATGGAGTCTCCGGTCCGGGA
>JBQGEI010000415.1:0-3653 GCA_052039535.1 Pseudoxanthomonas sp. | reverse complement strand
GCCGCCGCCATTGGCGCAGCTGCCCATCGAGATCACCCACTTCGGGTCCGGCATCTGGTCGTAGACCTTGCGCAGGGCCGGGGCCATCTTGTTGACCAGGGTGCCGGCGACGATCATCACGTCGGACTGGCGCGGCGACGGGCGGAACACCACGCCGTAGCGGTCCAGGTCCAGGCGCGCGGCACCGGCATGCATCATCTCGACCGCGCAGCAGGCCAGGCCGAAGGTCATCGGCCACATCGAGCCGGTCCGCGCCCAGTTCATCAGCGCGTCGACGCTGGTGGTCACGTAGCCCTTCTCGAGCAGCGGGTTTTCGCCCTCGGGCCGCAGGATGTCCTCGACCCGTGCCTCGGGCATCGGGTTGGTCATCAGGCGGTCGATCGTTTGGATCACTCCCATTCGAGCGCTCCCTTCTTCCAGACGTAGATGAAGCCGAGGAAGAGCATTCCCACGAACAGGCCCATCGTGACCAGCGCGCGGGCCCCGAGGTCCTGGAACACGAGGGTCCACGGCACGATGAAGATGATTTCCAGGTCGAAGACGATGAACTGGATCGCGATCAGGTAGTAGCGCACGTCGAACTTCATGCGCGCGTCTTCGAACGCCTCGAAGCCGCACTCGTACGGCGACAGCTTCTGCGCATCCGGGCTACGCGGACCGAGTACGCGGCCGACGATGATCAGCGCGACGCCGATACCGGTGGCCACGATCAGGAACAACAGGGTCGGCAGGTATTGGGCCAGCACGTGCGGTTCTCTCTTGCCTCTGCCCGCCGGAGCGGGCTGGGTGGGCGCCGGGAACCGCTTTCGCGGGAACCCCCTCGCCTGTCCTGCCGCGGCCTGGCCGCGGACCTCGCCATTGCATCGGTGACCCCGGGAATCCCCCGAGGACGCCATTGTGCATAGCAGCGGAATTGTAGCCTTTGCGGCGGTGGGGGTAAACGCTTTGCCCCGCCATCGGCCGCCCCGGAAGCAACCGGACAAAAAAGAAGCCCGCCGAAGCGGGCCGTCCTTGCCCGGCGCATGCGCCGGTGTCCTGCATTGGTGCCCAAGAGGGGACTCGAACCCCTACGACTCTCGTCGCTACCACCTCAAGGTAGTGCGTCTACCAATTCCGCCACCTGGGCTGAAACTTCGCGCCGCCGTGCAGCGCGCGGCGCATTGTACGCGTTACTGGGCCGGCGTAGCAGCCTCCGGCGCATTTTCCTGCGCCGGAGCCGGCACCTCCTGCGGCGCCGGCGCGGCCGACGGCACCTCCTGCGAGGCGGCCGGCGGCGGCAGCTCGCCCGGGGCCGCAGCGGGGGTGGAGGGCTCCAGTGGCTGGGACATCACGCCGAGGTCGGCCTGGGCGACCGGACGGGCGCTGTGGGTCGCGTACCACGCCATGAACAGGCTGATGCCGAAGAACACCACCGCCAGCCACTTGGTGGTCTTGGACAGGAAGTTGGACGCGCCGCGGGCGCCGAACACGGTGCCGGATGCACCGGCGCCGAAGCCGGAACCGGCGGCCGCGCCGGAACCGCGCTGCAGCAGGACCAGCACGATCATGGCGATCGACACCAGTACGTACACCACGTTGAGGATCAGCATCAGCATTGTCAGGGATCTCGACTACCGGGCCGCCGCAGCGGCCCGGGCAATGGCCAGGAACTCGGCGGCGACCAGGGAGGCCCCGCCGATCAGCCCGCCGTCCACGTCCGGCTGCGCACAGAGCGCGCCGGCGTTGCCGGGCTTTACGCTGCCGCCGTACAGGATCGGCAGCGAATCAGCAATTCTAGCATCGTGCGCGGCGATCTGGCGACGGATGAATGCGTGCATCTCCTGGGCCTGCTCCGGCGAGGCGGTCTGGCCGGTGCCGATCGCCCAGCAGGGTTCGTAGGCCACCACCGCCCCGTCGAACCCGGCCACGCCCACCAGGTCCAGCGCCGCCTGCAGCTGGGCGGCGATGACGTTCCGGGCCCGGCCGGCCTCGCGGTCGGCCAGCTGTTCGCCCAGGCACAGCACCGGCACCAGGCCAGCCTCCAGCGCGGCCTGCATCTTGCGGGCCACCAGCTCGCTGCCCTCGGAGTGGTAGCGCCGCCGTTCCGAATGGCCGCACAACCCGTAGCGTGCGCCCACATCGACCAGCATGCGGGCCGACACCTCGCCGGTATAGGCGCCTTCGGTATTGGGGCTGACGTCCTGGGCGCCGAACTGCAGAGCCGTTCCTTCGAAGTCCTCGATCAGGTCGCCGAGGTAAGGCAGCGGCGGCATGACCACCAGCTCCACGCCCGGCACCGGCAGCTCGCTGGCCAGTCCGGCCACCAGCGAGGTGGCGAAGTCACGGGTTCCGTGAAGCTTCCAGTTGCCCACCACGATCCTGCGCCGCATACCTGCTCCTGAATACGCAAAGGTGGGCACAGGATACCGGGCGGTACGTCGCCGCGCGCCCTGACAACGCAGGACAGGGCACGCTTTCCGTGACTTACTTCAGCTTGATCTCGCGCAACCGCTGTTCGAGGAAGCCCTGGGCGGTGATCGGCTCCGGATAGCGGCTGGGGTTGTCGGCGCCCACACAGGACGGCAGCACGTCGATCAGGAAATCGGGATTGGGGTGCAGGAAGAACGGCACCGAATAGCGCGGCTTGCGTGCCTCCTCACCCGGCGGATTGACCACGCGGTGGATGGTGGAGGGATACACGTGGTTGGTCAGGCGTTCGAGCATGTCGCCGATGTTGACCACGATGGTGTCGCCGGCCGAGGTGAACGGCACCCACTCCCCCTTCTTCGACAGCACCTCCAGCCCGGCGGCGCTGGCGCCGACCAGCAGGGTGATGAAGTTGATGTCGCCATGCGCGCCGGCGCGGACGTTGGGGATGTCGTCGGCGGTGATCGGCGGGTAGTGGATCGGGCGCAGGATCGAATTGCCGAAGTTGGTCTTGTCGGCGAAGAAGTCCTCCGGCAGGCCGATGTGCAGCGCCAGCGCGGACAGCACGCGCGAGCCCAGGGCATCCAGCGCCTGGTACAGCGCATAGCCGTGCTCGCGGAACTCCGGCACCTCTTCCGGCCACAGGTTCGGCGCCATGAATTCGCGGTACGCGGAGCTGTCCGGGATCTCGCGGCCGATGTGCCAGAACTCCTTCAGGTCGAAGTGCTTGCTGCCCTTGGCCGTTTCCACCCCGAACGGGGTATAGCCGCGGGCACCGCCGCCGCCGGGCACGTGG
This sequence comes from Pseudoxanthomonas sp., assembly GCA_052039535.1. GTDB lineage: Bacteria > Pseudomonadota > Gammaproteobacteria > Xanthomonadales > Xanthomonadaceae > Pseudoxanthomonas. Next base: position 451 of record JBQGEI010000415.1, on the reverse strand, counting down.
TACTTCTTCTTTACCTCCTCCGGCAGGGCGAAGAACTTCTGGAACGCGGCGTAGGCGTTGTCGACCAGTTCCGGCGGGATGCCGTGGTTGCTGATGCCGGCAAAGCCCCATTCGCGGTAGGCCGCACCGAGCTCGGCCACGAAGGCCTGGCGGTCGGTGTCGAAGCGGGTGATGTCAAAAGTGGGGATACGGGCGGACATGGGGGGAATGCTCCGGTGGGACCCGTGCCGGTACGCGACGGCACGGGAATGAAGGCTCAGGCGGCGGCCTGGCGTACCGCGGCGGCGAGCGCGTCGAGGGTGTGCTGCATGAGGTCGCCATCGTCGGCCTCCACCGTCACCCGCACCACCGGCTCGGTGCCGGACGGCCGCAGGAACGCGCGACCATGGCCCTGCACCGCGGCCTGGGCCTGCTGCAGCGCTTCGCGTACGCCCGGCGCCTCGACCACGGC
>JBQGEI010000414.1:0-5558 GCA_052039535.1 Pseudoxanthomonas sp. | reverse complement strand
CCGGGCAGGGCACGGCGCAATTGTGTAACCCGGACCGTGGGGTCTAGCCTGTCGCGCATGTCCCGGCCGTTCCTCCTCGCCCATCCCGTGCTGCGCCTGCTGGCGCTGCTGGTGCTGTGCGTGGGCGTGCTGGCCAAGCCGGTGCTGGTGGCCGCCTGCGAGGTCGAGGACCTGGGTGCCCTGTCCGGCATCGCCGCCGGCGCCTCGGCGGCGCCGGAAAAGGCCGTGGCGGGCGATGACTGCTGCCCGGGCCGCGCCTGCGGCGAGTGCTGCACGGCGGTGGCCAGCGTGGTGCCGATGGCCACGCCGCCCATGCCGGCGGCGCCGTTGCCGGATCAGCCCCAGGCACGCCTGGCGCAGGGCGCCGAGCCGGCACCGCGCGCCGATTCGCTGCGACCTCCGATCACGGGCTGACGCCGCTGCCGGCCTGGCCGGATCCCGTCACCTGCTGGAGAACCCCTGATGATCCTGCGAATCGCGGCGCTGGCCGCCTTCGCTGTCGCGTCGTGCCTTGCGGTACCGGCGCGTGCGCAGCCATCCCCGTCCGCTGTACTCACCCTGGACGAGGCGTTCGCCCGCGTCGCCCGTGCCCATCCCGCGCTGCGCCTGTTCGGCGCCAATACCGACGTGCTGCTGGCCGAACGCGACGAGGCCGCGTTGCGGCCGCCGCTGCGGCTGGGCGTGGAGGCGGAGAACGTCCTGGGCCGCGGCGGGGCGCGCGGCTTCGACCAGGCCGAGGCCACCGTCGCCCTGGCCGGGGTGCTGGAACGCGGCGGCAAGCTCGACGCGCGCCGCGCCCTGGCGCAGGCGCGGATCGATGGACTGTCGGTGCAGCGCGAGGCACAGCGCCTGGACCTGCTGGCCGAAACCGCACGCCGTTACCTGGACGTGGCCGCGGCGCAGGCGCGCGGGCAGATCGCGCGGACCGATATCGACCAGCGCCGGCGCGCGGTGGACGCCGCGCGGCAACGCCTGCAGGCCGGTGCCTCGCCCGAGTCGGTGCTGCTGACCGCGCAGGCGGCGCTGGCGCGGGCGGAGCTGGCGCAGGCGCGGGCGCTGCAGCAGGAACGCGCCGCGCTCCAGCACCTGGCCGCACTGTGGGGCCAGCGCGACCCGGGATCGGCCATCGTCCCGATGGATCCGCTGGTGCTGCCCACGGTCGCGCCGCTGGAGGCGCTGGCCGGCTTCCTCGAGCGCACGCCGGAGCTGGAACGCTTCGTCGACGCCACCCGCATCGGCGAGGCGCGCCTGCAGCTGGCCCGCAGCGCATCGACCCCGGACCTGGACTGGCAGCTCGGCGTGCGCCGGCTCCAGGACGACGGCGACCTGGGCCTGGCAGGCAGCGTCTGGCTGCCGCTGGGTGGCGCCGCGCGCGCGCGACCGGGCATCCGCGCTGCCGAGGCCGGCCTGGTGGAGCTGCAGGTGCAGCGCGAGGCGCAGTCGCTGGCGCTCTATTCGACCCTGGTCGACGCACACGGTCGCTACGCGCTGGACCGGATGGAAGTGCAGCGCCTTGCCCGCGACGTGCTGCCGCTGCTGGGCCGCGCCGAGCGGGCCGCCGAACGCGCGTGGCGTGCGGGGGCGACCAGTTACCTCGAATGGTCCCAGCTGCAGGCCGACACCATCGCGATGCAGGCCCGGCAGCTGGACACGGCGCTGGAGGCCCACCGCGCCCTGATCGAGATCCAGAGACTCACCGGGCAAGGCTTCCTGGCCGAGACCCACCTGCAACAGGGACAGACGCCATGACCTTCCAACCCCGCATGCGTGCGCTGGCGATCCTCGCGCTGGGCCTGGCCCTGCTGCTGCCGGCATGTACCCGCGAGGCGGCCCAGGACAACGGAGGCGACCACGCCGGCAAGGCCGACGGGCATGAGGAGCCAGCCGCCGGCGACGCACACGACAGCCACGACGGCCACGCCAAAGCGGGCCACGTGGACGCCGGCCATGCCGACCGCACCGTGATTCCCGCCGACATCGCCGATGCCTCCGGCATCCGCGTGGCGGCGGTCGGCCCCGGCACCATCGCCGACGAGCACCAGGTGCAGGGCCTGCTGGCCCCGGTGGAGGGACGCACGGCGCAGGTCGCGGTGCGGTACCCGGGCCCGGTGCGTCGCCTGGCCGCCAGTACCGGCGACCGGGTGAGGGCGGGGCAGGTGCTGGCCACGGTGGAAAGCAACCTGAGCCTGAGCGCCTACGCGATCACCGCGCCCATCTCCGGCACGGTGCTGGCGCGCAACGCCAGCATCGGCAGCGTGCTGGCCGAAGGCACGGTGCTGTTCGAGATCGCGGACCTGTCCGAGCTGTGGGTGGACCTGCACATCTTCGGCGCCGATGCGGGCCACATCGCGCCGGGCGTGCCGGTGACGGTGACCCGGCTGGCCGACGGCGCCAGCGCCCGCACCACGCTCGAGCGCGTGCTGCCGGGCATGGCCACGGCCAGCCAGAGCACCATCGCCCGGGCCCGCCGGGCCAACGGGGATGGCCTGTGGCGGCCGGGCGCGGCGGTGGACGCGCGCATCGTGGTCGCACAGCAGCCGGCGGCGCTGGTGGTGCCCCAGGGTGCGCTGCAGCAGATGGAAGGGCGGGATGTCGTGTTCGTGCGCCAGGGTGATACCTACCTCGCGCGTCCGGTGGTCCTGGGCAGCCGCGACGCCCGCCAGGTCCAGGTGCGCGAAGGCTTGCGCGCCGGCGAGCAGGTGGTGGTCGAACAGAGCTACCTGGTGAAGGCCGACATCGGCAAGGCGGGGGCCTCGCATGAGCACTGAGCATGCACCGGCGCCCGCAGCGCCCGGTGCGCTTGAGCGGATGATCGGCCTGGCCATCGCCCACCGCTGGCTGATGCTGGTGCTGACCGCGGCGCTGGCGGCCCTCGGCGTCTGGAGCTTCCGCCAGCTGCCGATCGACGTCACCCCCGACATCACCAACGTGCAGGTGCAGGTGAACACCGCGGCGCCGGGGTATTCGCCGCTGGAAGCCGAGCAGCGGGTGACCTACCCGCTGGAGACCGCGCTGGCGGGGGTGCCGGGCCTGGACCACACGCGATCGCTGTCGCGCTATGGGCTGTCCCAGCTCACGGTGGTGTTCAAGGACGGCACCGACCTGTACTTCGCCCGCCAGCAGGTGGCCGAGCGCATCGCCCAGGCGCGCTCGCAGCTGCCTCCGGGGCTGGAGCCGGAGATGGGCCCGATCGCCACCGGCATGGGCGAGATCCTGATGTACACCGTGCGTGCCGACCCGCAGGCGCGCAAGGCCGACGGCACGCCGTGGACGGCCACCGACCTGCGCACGCTGCAGGACTGGGTGATCCGCCCTCAGCTGCGCAACGTGCCCGGGGTGACGGAGGTCAATACCCAGGGCGGGTACGCGCGGCAGGTGCACGTCACCCCGGATCCGGCGCGGATGGTCGCGCTGGGCTTCGGCTTCGAGGACCTGGTCGCGGCGGTGGCCCGCAACAACCGCAACGTCGGGGCCGGCTACATCGAGCGCAATGGCCAGCAGTTCCTGGTGCGCGCGCCCGGCCAGGTCGGCGACATGGAGGCGCTGGGCGACATCGTGCTGGACCGGCGCCAGGGCGTGCCGATCCGCCTGCGCGACGTGGCCGCCATCGGCGAGGGACGCGAGCTGCGGACCGGCGCGGCCACCATGGATGGCGGGGAAGTGGTGCTGGGCACGGTGTTCATGCTGGTCGGCGCCAACAGCCGGCAGGTCGCGCGTGCGGCCGCCGCACGCCTGCGCGAGGCCAACCGCAGCCTGCCGGCGGGCGTGTCGGCCGAGCCGGTCTACGACCGCACCGCGCTGGTGGACCGCACCATCGGCACCGTGGCGCGCAACCTGGTCGAGGGCGCGCTGCTGGTGGTGGTCGTGCTGTTCCTGCTGCTGGGCAACGTGCGCGCCGCCCTGGTCACCGCGGCGGTGATCCCGCTGGCGATGCTGTTCACCTTCACCGGCATGGTCCGCGGCGGCGTGTCCGGCAACCTCATGAGCCTGGGCGCGCTGGACTTCGGCCTGATCGTCGACGGCGCGGTGATCATCACCGAGAACTGCCTGCGCCGCTTCGGCCAGCTGCAGCAGGCGCTGGGCCGCCTGCCGACCGCCGCCGAACGCCTGGCCACCACCGCCAGCGCCACCGCCGAGGTGATCCGGCCGAGCCTGTTCGGGCTGGGCATCATCGCCGCGGTGTACCTGCCGGTGTTCGCCCTCACCGGGGTGGAAGGCAAGATGTTCCACCCGATGGCCATCACCGTGGTGCTGGCACTGACCGGCGCGATGGTGCTGTCGCTGAGCTTCGTGCCGGCGGCCATCGCGGTGTTCCTGCGCGGCGGCGTGGCCGTGCACGACACCGGCCTGATGCGGCTTGCGCGGCGCGCATACCGCCCGCTGCTGGCCCGCGCGCTGCGCCGGCCGGTGGCGGTGGGGGCGGCGGCGGCGGTGCTGGTGATCGGATGCGGCCTGCTGGCCACGCGGCTGGGCGCGGAGTTCGTGCCCAGCCTGGACGAGGGCGACATCACCGTGCACGCGATGCGCATCCCCGGTACCAGCCTCAGCCAGGCGGTGCTGATGCAGGCGCAGCTTGAACAGGCCTTCGCCGCCTTTCCGGAGGTGGCGCGGGTGTTCAGCAAGATCGGCACCGGCGAGGTGGCCAGCGACCCGATGCCGCCCTCGGTCACCGACACCTTCCTGATGCTGCGCCCACGCGACCAGTGGCCCGATCCGCGCAAGCCCAAGGCGGTGCTGGTGGAGGAACTCGAGCAGGCCGCGCGGCGCCTGCCGGGCAACAACTACGAGTTCACCCAGCCGATCCAGATGCGCATGAACGAGCTGGTCTCGGGCGTGCGTGCGGACGTGGCGGTGAAGGTGTATGGCGATGACCTGGACACGCTGGTCGCGCTGGGACGCCGCATCGAGGCGCTGGCGGGGCGGATCGACGGCGCCGCCGACGTGCGCATGGAACAGGCCGAGGGCCTGCCGATGCTCACCATCACCCCCGACCGTGCGGCGCTGGCGCGTTACGGGCTCAACCCGGGCGACGTGCAGGACACGGTGGCGATGGCGGTCGGCGGCGCGGTGGCGGGGCAGCTGTTCGAGGGCGACCGCCGCTTCGACATCGTCGTGCGCCTGCCCGAGCCCCTGCGCCAGGATCCGGCGGCGCTGCAGGACCGGGCGATCCCCCTGGCCGCCGGTGCCGGCGCCGATGGCGACGAATCCGCGCGCGCGGCGAGCTGGACCTCCGGCGTGCCGCGCACGGTTCCGCTGCGCGAGGTCGCGCGCATCGAGACCGTGCTCGGGCCCAACCAGGTCAACCGCGAGGACGGCAAGCGCAGGGTGGTGGTGACCGCCAACGTGCGGGGCCGCGACCTGGCCGGGTTCGTGCGCGAGCTGCAGGCGCAGGTGGGCCGGGTCGGGCTGCCGACCGGTTACTGGATCGGCTACGGCGGCACGTTCGAGCAGCTGGCCACCGCCAGCCGCAGGCTGTCGCTGGTGGTGCCGGCGACGCTGCTGCTGATCCTGGCGCTGCTGTACTGGGCGTTCGGCTCGGTGCGCGACGCGGTGGTGGT
>JBQGEI010000413.1:0-2509 GCA_052039535.1 Pseudoxanthomonas sp. | reverse complement strand
CGCGGCGAGCATGTGCACACCTACGCGCCGGGCCAGACGATCAACCTGTCGTGGGTGGAGTATGTCGGCCACCCCGGCTACTACCGCATCGCCTTCGACAACGACGGCGACGACGACTTCCGCAACCCCGCCAGCATCGCCCCCGCCGGGCGCACCTGCGCCGCCGGCGAGCCCAACTGCGGCGACGGCGACTTCTACAACAACGCCACGGTGCTGATCGACGACTTCGGCCGCCACGACGACCGCCCCAGCGGCAAGCGCTACGCGGTGGACGTCACCCTGCCGGAGGTGGAGTGCGACAACTGCACCCTGCAGATCATCCAGGTGATGACCGAGGCCGACAAGGCGCCGTACGACCCCGACGCCGAAGACGCCAACGACCTCTACTACCAGTGCGTGGACCTCAAGCTGCAGGCCTCGGCGGGCTGAGCCTGCCGGGGTGGCCGGCGTAACGCGCGCGCCACGCGGCGCCGGCTCCAGGCTGCATCGGCGCGCCGGCCAGGCCAGCCCCGGCGCCGAGGTTCATTCGCAGCCGACGCCGTCGTTGTCCCGGTCCAGGTGCGACCCGTAGCCGGGATCGCCGCGTCGCACCGGGGCCGCGCCGGCCGCACGGGCTTCGCTGCAGTTGGCGTACGCGCGCGACGGCGCGGCGTTCGAAGGCGCCGCACGTGCAGGCGCGACCGTGGCGCGTGCGGGCGGGGCCGCCACCGGTCCCGGGCCGGCCGCGGCCTGCGCACGGTGGCAGTGGTAGTCGCCGGTCTTGCGGTTGTGGTGGCAGCCGCGGCTGTCCAGCCCACCGGGATGGGCGGGCGCCATGTCCGTCGCACCCAGCCACAGGGCGCACACAAGCAGCAGTGTTCGGGACATCGGGACCTCCGGTGCGGTGCGACGCGCTGCAGCGCCTGATCCGGTATCGGCCGCGACCGGGCGAACGGGAGGTGCGGCGGACGCGCCATCCGTGCCTGCCGCGTCCGCCGCCGGGGCTAGCGGCAACCCACGTTTTGCGGCGCCACCGGATAGCAGTCGGCGACAGTGCCGCCATGCGGGCAGTAGACGTGGTTGGAGCGTGCCGTGACCTGGGTCCAGCTGTTTCCGGCGCGATGCAGCAGCGCACCTCCGGAGCACCGGTAGCCGGGCGGCACCGGGTACACGATGCGGGCCGGTGGCGCGTGGCGGACCGGCCGCGTGTCCACGGCGGGCACGCCAAGTTCGCGCTCGAGCCTGCGCATCTCCGCCGACACCACCCGCAGCGCCTCCTCGGCGTCGTGCCGGGCCTGGCGGCGCTCGTACGCGTTGAACAGCAGCAGCGCCGCCAGTACGCCGACGCCCACGGCCAGTCCGATCTTCCAGGCCAGGTGATCGCCCTGCCGGGCCGGCGGACGGTAGGCAGGCCGATGCCCGCGGTCGGGCGGGATCTCCACGTCCGCACTTTCGCTGCCGAATGTCGGCTCCTGCCGTTCCATGCTTCCCCCCGGAAAAGACCGCGACCACCGCATCCGCCGCGGATCCAGCGTAGCCCGGATCGGCACCGTGCCGCGCACTTCAATGCCGGCCGCGCGGCTGGCGTGCACGCTCCCGGGCCAGCCCTGGCGAGCGGCCCGTCGTCGGCGGCTCAGTCTTCCCGGGTGCCGCCGGCCGCGTGGCAGCAGTCCCGGCAGTGAGGCCAGGTCGCCGCCGCTGCGCGCGTAGTAACGCGTGCAGCGGTAGCCCGGATAAGGCCGCAGGCCGCATCCGGGAACCGCGGCCGGCGACGCGCCGGAAACCGGAGCCTCAGCCGGACCCGGATGCGCTCCGCTTATCCGGGCCACCCGCAGGTCCGTAGCCCGGATAAGGCCGCAGGCCGCATCCGGGAACGGAGGCGGCGACGCGACGGAAACCGGAGCCCCGCACCGGACCCGGATGCGCTTCGCTTATCCGGGCTACGCCGGTCGGCGCGAGTACATCGTCCGCCGCGCGCCGGCCTCGCCCCTCGGAACCGCTCGCCCACCGGCAGGTTGCGCCAGTGCCCGACCGGCATCTTCGCCAGCGACACCTTGCCGATGCGCGGCCGGCGGATCGACACCACCTTCAGCCCTACCTGCGTGCACGTGTCCGCCAGCGGGTAGCCCGGATAAGGCCGCAGGCCGCATCCGGGAACCGACCACTGCAGAGGACACGCGGATTGCGCGCCCCTACTCCCTGGGGCACTTCGCTTGACCGGCCAGCGAAACTGCACTCCGACCCCGGTTTCGGCTCCGGGACGGCCCTGGCGCGCGGCCCGTCGTCGGCGGCTCAGCCTTCCCAGGTGCCGCCGGCCGCGCGGCAGCTGTCCGGCAGCGAGGCCAGGTCCCCGCCGCTGCGCTCGTAGTAGAACGCGTGCAGCGAGGCTTGGCCGAACAGGCCCTTGCAGCTGCCCTGGCTCGGGCGGGGGCAGGCATCCATGTAGGTCAGTTCGCCGGCCTTGCCGCCCATCTGCGCGGAGGTCTGGGCGAGCGATTCGCACATCTGGCGATGGGTCGGCTCGGGCACG
>JBQGEI010000412.1:0-5410 GCA_052039535.1 Pseudoxanthomonas sp. | reverse complement strand
CGGGTCGCATCCCGCCGGACGTCCCACCGCCGCCCCCCCCCCGCACCCTGGCGCGGACCGCGCCGGCCGGCGCGGACTACGCGGGTGAGACCGGCGCCGCGGCCCAGGCCGCCGCGGCCGCGGCGGCCGCCGCCGCCGCGGCCTCGCAGGTCGCCTATGGCGGGACCACCGATGGCTCGGTGATCTACCAGAACCTCTGCGGCGCCTGCCACACCAACGGCGTGGGCAAGGCCCCCACCCTCACCCAGGCCGCATGGAGCGCGCGCATCGGCCAGGGCAAGGAGACGCTGTACAAGCACGCGATCGAGGGCTTCACCGGCCCCGATGGCGGGGTGATGCCGCCCAAGGGCGGCAACCCGGCCCTCACCGACGAGCAGGTCCAGGCCACCGTCGACTGGATGCTGGACAACCTCAAGTAACCCGGCACCCGTGCCATCGCAGACGCCGCCTCCGGGCGGCGTCTTCGTTTCCGGGCCGCCGGCCACAGGATCCCGCCATGCATACCCGCCTCCCGCTGCTGCGCGCCTGCCGCGCGTTCTTCCTTCCGCTGCTGCTGGCGGCCCCGCTGGCAGGCGCCACCGAGCCGGCGCCGGTGGCCATCGGCCACCTGGCCCAGGTCGCCGACGGCACGCTGGTGCGGGTGGAAGGCGTGGTCAGCGCCGACCTGCGCGCCGGCCTCGGCGCCTTCTACCTGCAAGACGACGGTGATGGCGACCCGGACACCCCCGACGCACTGCGGATCCAGGCTCGCCCGGAGCTGGTGCTGCCCGCCGGGTTCGGGCCGGGGATGCATTGCCGGATCGGCGGCACGCTGGTGCGGCAGCGGGCCGGGCGCGACCTCCTCCGGGCACTGGCCGCGGATACGGTAGGACCGTGCCGGCCGGCGCACGCCGTGCAGCCGGTACGCCTGGCCGCGCTGCCCGCGCGCTGGGAGCCGCTGGAAGGCATGCGGGTGCGGATCGACGCGCCGCTGACGGTCACCGGCAGCCACGCACTGGCGCGCTACGGCGAACTGGCGGTGGGCTTCGCCGGCCGCCAGTGGCAGCCCAGCGAGCTGGCACTGCCCGGCACCCCCGAGCACGCCCGCCTGGCCGCCGCCAACGCGCGCCAGCGCCTGCTGCTGGACGACGGCAGCAGCCAGCGCGACCCCGGCGCCATCGCGTACCTGCCCGATGGCCGCACCCCGCGCGTCGGCAGCGTGGTGCGGGGCGCCGAAGGCATCCTCGAACGCAGCCACGGCAGCTGGCGGCTGCAGCTGGACCAGCCGCTGCAGCTGGCGCACGCGCCGCGTCCGCCGCCGCCGCAGGTCGCCGGCCGCCTCAAGGTGGCCGCGTTCAACCTGGAGAACCTGTTCAACGGCGACGGCCGCGGCAACGGCTTCCCGACCGCGCGCGGCGCCAGGTCCCACGCCGCCTATCAGGCGCAGCTGGCCAAGCTGGTGGCCACCGTCCACGCCCTGGACCCGGACATCGCCGCGCTGATGGAGCTGGAGAACGACGGCTATGGCCCGGAGTCGAGCCTCGCCCAGCTGGTGGAGGCGCTCAACGCCGGCGGGGCGCAGTGGCGGTTCGTCGATGCCGGCCGCGGCCCGGGCCGCGACACCATTCGCGTCGGCCTGGTCTACCGCGCCGACCGGGTGCTGGCCAAAGGGGCGCCGGCGGTACTGGAAGGTGGTCCGTTCGGCGACCGCAGCCGGGTGCCCCTGGCCCAGGCCTTCGTGCGCAAGGGCGGCAGGCGCGACCTGGTCGTGGTCGCCAACCATTTCAAGTCCAAGGGCTGCAGCGAGGCCGAGGGGCTGGACAAGGACCAGGGCGACGGCCAGGGCTGCTGGAACGCGCTGCGCACCGAGTCGGCCAGGCGCCTGCATGCCTGGTTGCAGCACCCCCCGGCCGGCGGCCGTTCGCGCCGCGTGCTGGTGCTTGGTGACTTCAACGCCTACGCGATGGAAGACCCCCTGCACTGGCTGCGCACCGAAGGCGGCTGGGTGGACGCGTTCGCCGTCGCCGGCGTGGTGCGGCCCTACAGCTATGTCTACGACGGCCTGAGCGGACGCCTGGACCACGCCCTGTTGAGCCCGGCCCTGGTGCCGGCACTGCGTGGCGCGGCCGAATGGCACATCAACGCCGACGAGCCGGACGACACCGGCTACGCCGGACGCAACGAGCCGGGCCCGTGGCGCAGCTCCGACCACGACCCGCTGCTGCTGGGCCTGGACCTGTAGCCGCGCGCCCGGCTCAGCCGGGCCCGTGCAGGTAGTCGAGCGAGACCTGCAGCAGCGCGCGCAGGCCCACGTCCAGCGAGGCCTCGTCGAGCATGAACTCCGGCGAGTGGTTGCTCGGGGCGGTCTGTGGATCGATACCGGGCGCGGTGGCGCCGACGAAGAAGAACATCGCCGGCACTTCCATCGCGTAGTAGGCGAAATCCTCCGCACCCATCTGCAGCGGCGGCTCGGATACGTGGTCCGCGCCCACCGCCGCCTGCAGGCTGGGCAGCATCCGCGCGGTCAGGGCCGGATCGTTGACCGTGGCCGGGTTGCCCTCGCCGTCCGGCACCTGGGCATGAACCTTCGCCCCATGCGCGGCGGCGACATGGCTGGCGACGTTGCGCAGGTCGGCGAGGATCGCCTCGCGCATGCCAGGGTCGAAGGTGCGGATGGTGCCGACCATCTCGACCTCGTCGGGAATGATGTTGTAGCGCACGCCGCCGTTTATCGCGCCGAAGGTCACCACGGCCGGCAGCCGGGCGATGTCGGTGCGGCGGCTGACGATGGTCTGCGCAGTGCCGACCAGGTCGGCCGCCGCGACGATCGGGTCGACGCCGCCCCACGGCCGCGAGCCGTGGGTCTGGCGCCCGACCACCTTCATCGCGAAGCGGTCCGAGGCGGCCATCAGCGGCCCGCCGCGGACCGCGACCTGGCCGGCGGGGATCGACGAGAACACGTGCAGGCCGAACATCGCCTCCGGCCGGAACGCCTCGAACAGGCCCTGGCGGAGCATCAGCGAGGCGCCGCCTTCCTCGCCCGGCGGCGCGCCCTCCTCGGCCGGCTGGAACACGAACATGACCTCGCCCGGCAACGTCGCGCGCTGCTCCACCAGCGCGCGCGCCACGCCCAGCAGGATCGCCATGTGCGCGTCGTGCCCGCAGGCGTGCATCACGCCCACCTCCTGGCCGCGGTACTCGCCCCTGGCCTACGACGCGAACGGCAACGCGTTGCGCTCGGTCCTCGGCAGCGCGTCCATGTCCGCGCGCAGGGCGATGCGCGGCCCGGGGCGGCCGCCCTTGAGCATCGCCACCACGCCGTGGCCGGCCAGGCCGGTGCGCGGCTCCAGGCCCATCTTCTCCAGCTCGCGCGCAATCACCTGGGCGGTGCGCTGTTCGCGGTTGGACAGCTCCGGGTGCTGGTGGAAGTCGCGGCGCCAGCCGACCACCTGCGCCTGCAGCTTCGCCGCCGCAGCGTCGACCTCGGCCCGTGGCGTCGCCGCATCGGCCGATGCCGTGGCGCCGAGCCCGAGCAGGCAGGCCAGGGCGAGGGAATGCACGATCGGCTTGCACGGCATGGTGGCTCCACGACGAGGGGAAGAGGGCCACAGGTTAGCCGCTGGCGGCCGCACGCGGCGTTTCATCGCGCGGCCCGGTGTCGAACCGGGCGGCGCCTACAATGTCGCTCCTGCCCGCGCCGTCGCGCCGTCCCCATGCCCGAACTTGCCCTGCAGCTGTTGCTGCTGCTGTTCCTTGCCGGCCTGCTGGCCGGCTTCATCGACTCGATTGCCGGCGGCGGCGGCATGATCACCATTCCGGCCATGCTGCTGGCCGGCATCCCGCCGCTGCAGGTACTGGGCACCAACAAGCTGCAGTCGCTGTTCGGTGCCGGGACAGCCAGCTGGACCTATGCCCGCCACGGCCATGTCGACCTGCGCGCGCAGCTGCCGATGGCCCTTACCGCCGCTGCCGGCGCGGTGGCCGGGGCGCTGCTGGCGACGGTGGTACCGGGCAGCTGGCTGCGCGCGGTGCTGCCGCTGCTGCTGTTCGGCATCGCCCTGTATTTCTGGCTCAAGCCGGACGTGGGCGCGGTGGAGCGGCAGCGGCGCATCAGCGAGAAGGCCTTCGCCCTCACCTTCGTGCCGGCGATCGGCTTCTACGACGGCGTGTTCGGCCCGGGCACCGGCTCGTTCCTGATGCTGGGCTTCGTCGGCCTGGCCGGCTACGGCATCCTCAAGGCCACCGCCCACACCAAGTTCCTCAACTTCGGTTCGAACCTGGGCGCGCTGGTGGTGTTCCTGCTTTCCGGCGCGGTGCTGTGGAAGGTCGGCCTGGTGATGGGCGCCGGCCAGGTGCTGGGCGCGCGCCTGGGCTCAAGGTTCGCGATGAAGCAGGGCGCGCGGGTGATCAAGCCATTGCTGGTGACGGTGTCGGTACTGCTGGCGCTGCGGCTGCTGGCGGATCCGGCGCATCCGCTGCGGCAATGGGGCAGCTTCTAGCGGCCCTACCGGGACCGCCGCGGTGTCCCGGCGGCGGCGGCGCACTGCCCGCAGTCGCGCGGACCGCGACCCTCAGCGGAAGACGACGGTCTTGTGGCCGTTGAGCAGGATGCGGTGCTCGACATGCCGGCGCACCGCGCGCGCCAGCACCTGCGACTCGATGTCGCTGCCGACCCGCACCAGCTCGCGCGGGGTCATGGCGTGGTCCACACGGGCCACGTCCTGCTCGATGATCGGGCCTTCGTCCAGGTCCGGAGTCACGTAGTGCGCGGTGGCGCCGATGATCTTGACCCCGCGCGCGTGCGCCTGGTGGTACGGCTGGGCGCCCTTGAAGCTGGGCAGGAAGCTGTGGTGGATGTTGATCGCCCGACCGGCCAGCGCCTCGCACAGGCGTGGCGAGAGGATCTGCATGTAGCGCGCCAGCACCACCAGGTCGACCCGTTCGCGCTCCGCCAGGTCGATGATCGCCTGCTCCTGCTGCGCACGGTTGGAAGCATCCACCGGCAGGTGGTGGAAGGGCACGCCGTAGGACGCCGACAGCGCGGCGAAATCCGGGTGGTTGGAGGCCACGGCGGCGATGTCCACCGGCAGCTGCCGGCTGTGTGCGCGGAACAGCAGGTCGTTGAGGCAGTGGCCCTGCTTGCTGACCAGCACCAGCAACCGCGCGCGGCGACGCGCGTCGTGGATCTGCCAGTCCATCCCGAACTCGGTGCCGAGGCTGGCGAAGCGCCCGGCCAGCGGTTCCAGCACGCCCGGGTCGGGCAGCTGGAAATGCACGCGCAGGAAGAAGCGGCCGGTTTCCTCGTCGCCGAACTGCTGGGCGTCGAGGATGTTGCAGCCCTGGCCGAACAGCAGGCCGGAGACGCGGTAGACGATGCCGGTACGGTCCGGGCAGGAGAGGGCGAGGATGTGGTCGTGGCGCATAGGCGCGC
>JBQGEI010000411.1:0-7502 GCA_052039535.1 Pseudoxanthomonas sp. | reverse complement strand
ACCACCGCATCGGAGGGCGCCGCGCCGGCCGGCGTGGCCACCACCGGGGGTACGGGGGTCCACGCCTCGGTCCTGGCGGGATCGGCCGAAGGATCGTGGGCCAGCGCCGTGGCGCTGGCCAGCACGCTGCCGAGCACGATGGCGATCCGTGGGCCCGCGGCGCCAGCGGCGGACATGGCCGCGCGCATGCCGGCAACGCGGCGACCTGGAGCGTGGCTGCGGGCGGCCATCACGAGGTCGCCCAGGCCGGCGTGCCCGGCTCGTAGGGCAGGTCGCCGTCGTAGTGGCCGGGCACCGGGTCGTAGCGCAACACTTCGGTCGCGCCCACCTTCGAGGTGAAGAAGCTGAAGATCACCAGCTGCTTGACCATGGTGAAGTAATGCACGCTACCGCCGCTGCCCGAGCCGTCCGGCGCGATCCACGCGCCGCGCGAGCGTTCGCGCGCTTCGGCATCCAGCGTGGCCAGCAGTTGCTGGCGCGCCGCTGGCGCCAACGCCACGAAGCTGCCGCCCGCGCGGCGGTCCAGGTCCACCAGCCCCTTGCGGAAGGTGGACTGGTCCGCGTCCGCGTAGCAGTCGGTGACGAACATGGCCATGAACGGGCCGACCCCGGCATCCTTGGCGCCGGGGGTGTCGGTCCGCGGAAGGATGGTCTCGGCGACCTCGTCCAGCAGCGCCACCTCGTCGGCGGAAAAGCGGGCCACGCCCCTGGGCACCGGCGCCTGGCCGAGGACGAAGGCGGGCATGCCGACCATGGCCACGCCGGTGGCCGCGGCGATCATCTTCAGCAGTTCACGACGTTCCATTACAGGTTCCCCGCCTTGAGTTCGCGCACGGCGTGGTCGGCGGCGCGCGCGGTCAGCGCCATGTAGGTCAGCGACGGGTTCACGCAGCTGGCCGAGGTCATGCACGCGCCATCGGTGACGTAGACGTTCGGTGCGTCCCATACCTGGTTGTGGGCGTTGAGCACCGAGGTCTTCGGGTCGCGACCCATGCGCGCGGTGCCCATCTCGTGGATCGCCATGCCCGGCGCGTAGTCGCCGTCGTAGGTACCCACGTCGCGCACCCCGGCCGCCTCCAGCATCTCGGCGGCGTCGGCGGCCATGTCGCGGCGCATGGCCAGCTCGTTGTCGCGGATCGACACGTCCATCGCCAGTACCGGCAGGCCCCACTTGTCGCGGGTGCCGTGGTCCAGGCGGATGGTGTTGTCGTGGTAGGGCAGCATCTCGCCGAAGGCGGTCATGCCGATCCTCCAGTCGCCGGGCATGCTCGCGGCTTCCTTCAGGCCTGCGCCGATGCCCAGCTCGGCGACGCTGCGCGACCAGCCCTGGCGGCCCGCGCCGCCCTGGTAGCCGAAGCCGCGCAGGTAGTCGCGGCGGTCGCCGCCGACGTTGCGGAAGCGCGGGATGTAGAAGCCGCAAGGCCGCCGGCCGGAGTGGTACTTGTCCGCGTAGCCGTCGACGATGCCCTGCGCGCCGACCTGGAAATGGTGATCCATCACGTTGTGGCCCAGCTCGCCGGAGGCCGAGCCCAGGCCGCCCTCCCACACGTCGGTGGCGGAGTTCATCAGCAGCCAGGTCGAATTGAAGGTCGAGGCGTTGAGGAAGACCACCCTGGCCGTGTACTCGTAGGTCTGGCCGGTTTCCGCATCGATGATCTCCACGCCGCGCGCGCGCTTGCGGTCGCGGTCGTAGAGCACTTCCTTGACGATGGAGAACGGGCGCAGGGTGAGGTTGCCGGTCTGCATCGCCGCCGGAAGCGTGGCCGACTGGGTGGAGAAGTAGGCGCCGAAAGGACAGCCGAGGATGCACTTGTTGCGGTACTGGCAGTTGGCCCGGTTCTGCTCCGGGCGCGGCTCGGTGATGTTGGCGGTGCGCGAATGGATCATGTGGCGGGTGCCGCCGAAGGCCTTGCGGATGCGTGCGGCCACGTCCTTCTCGACCACGTTCAGCGGGATCGGCGGCAGGAACTTGCCGTCCGGCAGCACGTCCAGGCCCTCGACCGTTCCGGCGATGCCGGCGAAGGTCTCCACGTGGTCGTACCACGGTGCGATGTCGGCGTAGCGGATCGGCCAGTCGATGGCGATGCCCTCGCGCGCATTGGCCTCGAAATCCAGGTCCGACAGGCGGTAGCTCTGCCGTCCCCACATCAGCGAGCGTCCGCCGACGTGGTAGCCGCGGAACCAGTCGAAACGCTTGGTCTCGGTGTACGGGCAGTCCTGCTCGTCGGCCCACATCCCGTAGGTGCTCTCCGAGAGCGGGTAATCGCGGCGCAGCACCGGGTGCGCTTCCTTCATCGCCTGGGTCGGCACGTTGCGATGCGGATAGTCCCAGGCTTCGTTGCCCGCGTTGACGTAGTCCTTGATGTGCTCGATGTTGCGCCCGCGCTCGAGCATCAGCACCTTCAGCCCCTTCTCGGCCAGTTCCTTGGCGGCCCAGCCGCCACTGATGCCGGAGCCGACGACGATCGCGTCGTAATGATTGTTCGCCATGGATCGTTGCTTCCTGGAATGCGGGTTCAGACGTCGCAGAGGCGGACCGCCTCGCGCAGGGAGGCGACCGGGTCCGGTGCCGAAGGCATGAACTCCTGCGCCAGGTAGCCATCGAAGCCGGTGTCGCGGATCGCGCGGCAGATGGCCGGGTAGTTGAGCTCCTGGTCGTCGCCGATCTCGTGTCGCCCGGGTACGCCGGCGGTGTGGTAATGGACGAAGAACTCGTGGTGCCTGCGGATCGTGGCGATGATGTCGCCCTCCATGATCTGCATGTGGTAGATGTCGTAGAGCAGGCCGAAGTTCGGCGAACCCAGCTGCTCGCACAGCGCCACGCCCCAGGCGGACCGGTCGCACAGGTAGTCGGGGTGGTCCACACGGGAGTTGAGCAGCTCCATCACCAGCCGCACGCCGCGCTTCTGCGCATGCCCAAGCAGGCGCTTGAGGCCCGCGGCCGAATTGGCCAGGCCTTCGGCCGGATCCATGCCGTTGCCATTGCCGGAGAAGCAGATCAGGTTGCGGTAGCCGGCATCGGCGACCAGGTCGATGTGGCGGGTGTAGCGCGCGACCAGCTCGTCGTGGAGGGCCGGGTCGGCGAAGCCCTTCTCCAGGCCCAGCTCGGCGCCATTGCACATCGAGCTGTCCACGCCATGGGCCTTGAGCGTGGGCCAGTCGTCCGGGCCGACCAGGTCGATCGCCGCAAAGCCGATCTGCCTGACGATGGCGCACAGCTCGGCCACCGACTGGCGCCCGAACGTCCAGCGGGCCACCGAATGCCTGAGGTTGGACCTGGGCGGCGGCGCAGCACCCGCGGCTGCCCGGAGCGCACTGGGGGCGGCCAGCGCCGCCCCGCCGAGCAGGGCCGCGCGCAGCGCGTCGCGCCTGGAGACCCCGCGGGGTCCGCTTGCGAAGATACTCATCCCTTGCCGGCCTCCCAACCGGGCAGGAAACGCGATTCCACAGCAATGCAATCGATTGCAACATAACAGCAGCCGGACCGATTGCAAGGCCCGGCAGGCATGCCATTCACGCCGTCCGTCCCACAATCGTGCGCCCCCTGATCGCCGCAGGCCCGTGAGACCCGAGCGCCGCCTTCCCCTGATCATCGCTACCGCCCTGTTCATCGAGAACATGGATTCGACGGCCATCTCCACCTCGCTGCCGCAGATCGCGGCCGAGCTGGGTACCGAACCGGTGGCGCTGAAGTTGGCGCTGACCACCTACATGCTGGCATTGGCGGTGTTCATCCCGGTCAGCGGCTGGGTAGCGGACCGCTTCGGCGCGCGCCGCATCTTCGTCGGCGCCATCGCGGTATTCCTGGCCGGTTCGCTGTGCTGCGCGGCCAGCGACGGCCTCGGGACGCTGGTGGCCGGGCGTTTCGTGCAGGGCATCGGCGGGGCGATGATGGTGCCGGTGGGGCGCCTGGTGCTGCTGCGCAGCATCGAGAAGGCCGAACTCGTGCGTGCACTGAGCTGGCTGACGGTGCCGGCGATGCTCGGGCCGATGCTGGGGCCGGTGCTTGGCGGTGCGATCACCACCTATACCCACTGGCGCTTCATCTTCCTCATCAACCTGCCCATGGGTCTGCTCGGGATGTGGCTGGCGTGGCGCTTCGTGCCGGAGCTGCGACAGCCGGTGGGGCGCATGGACTGGCGTGGCTTCGCGCTGTCCGCCGGCGGGCTGGGCCTGGCGATGTTCGGGCTGTCGGCGATCGGGCGCGGGCTGGTGCCCGGTGCGGCGATCGCAGGGGTGGTCCTGGCCGGCACCGGCCTGATGCTCGGCTACGTGCACCATGCCCGTACCCATCCGGCGCCGCTGCTGAAACTGGACCTGCTGCGAATCCCCACTTTCCGCACCGGCGTGCTGGGTGGCTCGCTGTTCCGCATCGGCATCGGCGCCACGCCCTTCCTGCTGCCACTGATGCTGCAGCTGGGCTTCGGCCTCAATCCCCTGGAATCGGGCCTGGTGACCTTCACCTCCACCGCCGGTGCGATGTTCATGAAGGTGGTCGCGCCGCGCGTGCTGCGCCAGTTCGGCTTCCGCCCGGTGCTGGTGTGGAATGGCCTGCTGGCCTCGCTGTTGCTGTGCGGCTTCGGCCTGTTCCGCGCCGATACCCCGTACTGGCTGATGGTGGGCGTGCTGCTGGCCAGCGGCTGCTTCCGCTCGCTGCAGTTCACCAGCATCAACGCGATCGCCTACGCCGATATCGGGCAGGAGCGGATGAGCCAGGCCAGCAGCCTGGCGGCAATGGCGCAGCAGGTGTCGCTGGCGCTGGGCGTGACCATCGGCGGCTACGCGCTGAGCGTGGCCGGTACCCTCACCGGGCGCGACGATGGTGACCCGGTGACCTTCCTGTTCGCCTTCCTCACCGTGGGCCTGATCTCCGCCAGCTCGGTGCTGCAGATGCGCCGGCTGCCCCCGGACGCAGGCGCCGAAATGGCCGGCCGCGCCGAGGCAGGGCACGAGGTGGCCGAGCCCAAGGTGGAGGCGCGACCGCAGGCCTGAGCGGCCGGAACGCGGCGGGTTCCCGCGGGCCGCTGGGGCCATCGGCATGCGCGCCGCGTGCGCGGATGCATGCTGGCCGCCGCGGGCCCGGGCGTGTCGGAGGGCCGGGAAGCGGCCGGGGCCTGGTACGGGTCGCTGGCCGCCTACAGCGGCCCGGCGCGCAGCGGCTCGCCCAGGCGGCGGCCGGCCAGCGCCTCGAACTGGCCGGGGTCGTGCGAGCAGAACAGGGTGAGCGCGGGCTCGCCCAGGGCCAGCTCGCGCAGGCGGTCGCGATGATGCAGGCGGGCGCGGCGGTCCTTTTCCATCATCCACTGGTAGAAGCGCAGGCCTGGCGTGCAGCGCGGATGGGCGTGCATCTCGCGCGCGTCGAAAATCTCGCGCGCGTCGAAATAGGCATCGCCAGCCAGCAGCAGCCAGTCGTTCCCGCGTCGGACAGCGACCCCGGCATGGCCGTGGGTGTGGCCGGGAAGGTGCACCAGCAGGATCTCCGGCGGCAGGCCGTGCAGGGCGGGGACGGCGTCCAGGCCCATCCATCCGCCGGTGCGTGCGTCGTCGTAGGTGCGCCAGCGGTCGCGTGACCGCCTGCAAGGGCTCCGCTACCACGTGAAAAAGTCTTCGATGCCGGCTGCATGCATGGCTTGCGCTCCGTGCAATAAAAAGGGGCTCCGCGAAGGAGCCCCCTTGAGGGACGACATCACATCGTTCAGCGCTGCTGGCGATTGCGCTCGTTTTCCTGCTGCTGTTGCTGTTGGCCCTGGCGGTTCTGCTGGTTCTGGTCCTGCTGCTGCTGGTTCTGCCGGTTCTGGTCCTGCTGCTGGTTCTGCTGGTTCTGCTGATTCTGCCGCTCGTTGTTCTGGTTCTGTTGATTGGCCATCTCTGCATTCCTCGTTTGAGGACCGGGCGGATTGCCTTGGTCCGATGCCAGTGTGCTGAAGTGGCCGTTAGCGGCATGCCCATATGTGGGTGAACGCTGTTTTACGATTTGCAAGCTGTGCAGATCCGGCAGCAGCGATCGCATCGGCAAATGCGTGCACGCGACGGGCGATGCGTAGCGGATCGGCAGCAGTGCTGTGCCGACATCACGACAGGTCACCGACTCGTGCACCCACCCACGGGGAACTTCGACCCGAGCGCGGCGACGCATGCACCAGCATCCTCCGCGTGCGAAACGGACGATGCGCCCGTCCGCAGCCAGCCGACTTCAAGCGTGGAAAACAGCGAGGCCGCAGCGGGGAGTCCGCTGCGGCCTTTGGTCGATTGCGCCAGCGTGGGTGTGGCCGGTTACTGCGCGGTGGTGCCGCCCTGCAGGGCGCGGGCCTTCTCCAGGTGCTCGGCGACGTGTCCGCGGGTGGTGGCCAGGTGCTGGCGCACTTCCTCGCGTTCGGCAGCCGGGATCAGGCGCTGGTCCAGGGCGGCCAGCGCTTCGGTATGGCCTTTCACCATCGCGTCGATATAGGCCTTGCTGTACGCCTCGCCCTGCTGCTGGTCGAGGGATGCAAGTTCCTGCTCGCCCTTCTGGCGCTGGGCCTGGGCTTCCTGCGCCTGGTCATCGGCACCCAGGGCGCTGGTGCGGGTGCGGTTCTCGGTGTGCTGGTCGATCATCATGCGCGCGTAGTCGGCGACTTCGCCGCTGACGCCCTTGGCCAGGGCCTGTTCGCCCGCGGCGATCTCATGTGCATTGATGGCGTTGAGCATGCCCAGGGCAGCCGATTCGCCCTGGCTGGCCGTCTGGGCGGCGGTGTCGCCTGCGGTGCCGGCGGCCGGGTCCATGGTGGCGCCCGGCGGCTGGGCGGCCGGGTCGGCACTGGAGGTGGCCGGCGTGGCCGGGTCGTTCATGTCGTTGGCGTCGTTGCGGTCGCCACAGGCGGTGAGGCCGGCAAGGGCGAGGGCGAGCAGGGTGGGGGTGGCGATGCGTCGGATGTTCATCGGGATCTCCGCAGTAGGGTGCCGGGCACCGGCCCGGGAGCGAGCCGGTGCCCGGCGTGGCCACGGCGACAGGAGCATGGCAATCGCCGTGGCGAACGGGGTCAGGCGGCGCTCTTGCGCTCCTGGGCGGCGCGCTGGTTGCCGCCCTGTTCGGCGAGCAGGGTCAGCTTCTCGTCCGTGGCTTTCTCTTCTTCCAGCGTTTCCAGGATCAGCGGCAGCGCGTCCTTGTAGCCGAGCTGCTTGGCGAGGGCAGCCAGCGTGCCGTAGGAGGCGATTTCATAATGTTCGACCTTCTGTGCGCCGCCGATCAGGGCCGCGTCGCGCAGCGGACCCTTCTCGATCTCTTCGATCACTTCCTTGCCTTCTTCGACCAGGCCTTCCATCGCCGCGCACTTGATGCGCTTGAGGCGGATGTCCAGCAGATCGACGATGCGGTCGATGCGCTCGATCTGGCCCTGGGTCTCCTCGAGGTGGGTACGGAAGCCCTCGGCCAGCTCCGGGTTCTCGGCGGCGCGCGCCAGGCGCGGCAGCGCCTTGGTGAGCTGCTTCTCGGCGCTGTAGATGTCCGACAGCTCGTGGATGAA
>JBQGEI010000410.1:0-1748 GCA_052039535.1 Pseudoxanthomonas sp. | reverse complement strand
CCGTCCCGGCGCAGCGCCGCCGCTGCCTCCGCCGGCAGCGCGATCTCCTCCACCACCAGGTCGTCCTTGCCCTTGCCGTCGAGCACGAGGCTGCCGGCCTTGCGGCCGTCGAGGTGCACGTCCATGCCGGCCTGCCATTGCCCGCCGAAGACCGTCAGCTGCAGTACCAGCGGCGCGCCGTCGGCCACCGGGCGGCGCGCACGCAGCAGGTAGGAGAAGCGGTCGCCGGCATCACGCCAGGGGCGGCCCAGCATGTTGCCGGTCCTGCTGTCGCTGCCCTGGTAGGCGTGGTCGACCTCGGGCTGCTGTTCGCCGGGCTGGACCTGGTCGAGGGTGCGCGCGTCCAGGGCCTGGCGCTGGCGTTCGGCCGCCTTGATGGCGGCGACCACGGCGGGGTATTCGGCCGGCGTGGTGGTGCGCCAGTAGGCCATGTAGCGCGCGTCGTGGATGCGGTGGATCGGCTCCAGGCGCAGGCCGCGGGAGGACGTCGGCTGCAGCAATGCGTCGGCGTCGAACACCAGTGGCTCACCCGCCACCGGGCGGATCGCGGACGCCAGCGCATCGCGCGCGCCGACCAGCATCGGCGCCTGGTCCAGCGGCAGGTACGGGCCCGGTGCGATATGGCTGCCGCGGCCATCGTCGGCGATCAGGCCGTCCAGGTCCTCCGTGCCCGTGCGCGCGGCCAGCATCAGGGGGCCGTGCATCACCGCCACCCAGTCCGAGCCGTCTGGCAGGGCTTCGATGCGGGTGGCCATGGGCAGCTCGACCTCGATAAGGTCGCCGTCCTGCCACTGCCGTTCGATGCGCGCGTACGAGGACGGCGTGGACTCCACCGGCCAGCGCTCGCCGTTGACCCTGACCTGCATCGGCCCGGCCAGCCAGTGCGGATGGCGCAGTTCCAGCGCGAACACCTGCGGCGCATCCAGCGACAGCGCCACGGTGCTGCGCGGCTGCTCGGGGAAACGGGTGTGCTGGTGCAGTTCCACGCCGCGTTGGCGCCACTGCAGACGGGAGTCGATGTACAGGTTCACCCGCACCGTGGCCTCGCCATGCGCATAGACGAAGGCGCCGTGGCGGCCGTGGTTCTCCATGCCGCTGCCGACGCAGCACCAGAAGCATTCCTGCGGCTGGGAATAGACCCGGTAGTGCCGCGGCCGGATGGGGGTGAAGTACACCAGCCCGCCGTGGTCCGGGTGCTGGGTGGAAAGGATGTGGTTGAACAGCACCCGCTCGTAGAAGTCGGCATGCCGCGGGTCCGGGCGCAGCCGCTCCAGCAGCAGGGTCAGGCGCAGCATGTTGTAGCTGTTGCACGTCTCCGGGCCCTCGCGCGAGGCGACCATGCCGCTGAAGTCGTCGGCCGGGTTGAAGTGCTCGCGGGTGCTGTTGCCGCCGAAGGCGATGCTCCGGTGCAGGGCCACGCGCTCCCAGAAGAAAGCCGCCGCGTCGATCCATTCCTGGTCCCCGTCCAGCTCGCCGATGCGGGCGAAACCAATGACCTTGGGGATCTGGGTATTGGCGTGCAGGCCGTCGAGCGTATCCTCGCGCCGCAGCAGCGGGTCGAGGATGGCGCGGTGCGAGAACCGCCGTGCCAGCGCCAGATGGCGGCGGTCCCCGGTGATGGCGTAGACGTCGGCCAGCACCTCGTTCATGCCGCCGTGCTCGGTGTCGAGCACCCGCTGCAGCTGCACGTCGTCCAGGCCCGCGACCAGCGCGTCGGCCCAGTCGGCGAAGCGCACCAGCACGTCGCG
>JBQGEI010000409.1:0-4951 GCA_052039535.1 Pseudoxanthomonas sp. | reverse complement strand
CGCCCGTGCGGGTCTTGAGGTACTCGGGAAAGCACACCGCGCCGACGCTCATCACGTCGCCGGTCAGCGGGATCAGCCACATCCAGCCGTGGGCGAAGCGCTCGACGGTGATGTTGCCGGCGGCCTCGCCCTCGCGCCGGGCCACGCCGCGGAAATGGCTGAAGATCGCCGCCGACTGGTGCCGGGGGTTCTTCTTCTTCAGCTTGAGCGCGTTGCCCAGGAAGGTGTCGCGGCCGCTGGCGTCGACCAGGTAGCGCGGCCGGAACGCCAGCGCGGTGCCGTCGGCCTGGCGCGCATGGACCACGGCCGGGCGGCCGTCGTGGCCGGTCTCCACCCGCTGCACCTTCACCTGCTGGCGCGCGTCCACGCCGCTGGCGCGGGCGTTGTCGAACAGCAGCGCGTCGAACTCGGCGCGCTTGACCTGGAAGGCGTGGCCGAAGCGCGCATCGAGCGCGCGGTCGAAGCGGAACACGTTGACGCTGTCGCGGTCGCCGCGCATGGGAAAGTCGGCGCCGGGCTTGTATACGCCGATCGCCCGGACCTGCTCCAGCACGCCCAGCCGCTCGAGGATCGGCAGGTTCATCGGCAGCAGCGACTCGCCGATGTGGAAACGCGGGTGGACGTCCTTCTCCAGCAAAGTGACCTTCCAGCCGCGGCGGGCCAGGAAGGTCGCGGCGGTGGTGCCGGCGGGGCCGCCACCGACCACCAGCACGTCGGTATCGACCACATCCGCCGCCTGCGCCCGGGGGGCGGTGGCGGCGGTCTCGGGGTCGGGCTGGGTCATGCGTGGCAACCGGGGACGGGCAGGCGGACGGGCATGATAGCGCGGGGTCGCAGGCCGGGCCTTGGCCTCCGGGCTTGCGCGGGCGGGGCCGATGCCGGATCGTTGCCGGCCCTGCATGTCCATGGATCGACCGATGTCCCAGACCGAAGCGGAGCGCGAACTGGCCGAACTCCTGGTGGAGAGCCTCAACCTGGACGGCGTCGACCCGCACGGGATCGATCCGGAAGCGCCGCTGTTCAACGACGGCCTGGGGCTGGACTCGATCGACGCGCTGGAGCTGTCGCTGGCGGTGGGCAAGCGCTACGGCGTGCAGCTGCGCTCGGACGGCGAGGACAACCACCGCATCTTCGCCTCGCTGCGCGCGCTGGCGGCCCATGTCCAGTCCCAGCGCACCAGCTGACGCCCCGCGCGGTCCCTCCGCCGGCCCCGCCGCGGGACTGCTGCTGCCGGTCCAGGTGCTGCTGTGCGCCGCCTACCCGTTCCTGGCCCATGCGGCCACGGTGAGGGGCTCGCCCTGGGCGAGCCTGGCCCTGGCGGACCTGGTGTTGCTGCTGCTGGCCGCGCCGTTGCTGCGGCGGCGGCTGTGGGCGCTGGGCCTGGTGGCGGTGCTGCTGGCCGGACTGGCGATGCTGGAGGGCGGCCCCTGGCCGCAACTGCTGCTGCTGGCCCCGCCGGTGCTGTTCACCGGCTGGCTGGCGTGGTGGTTCGCGCGCAGCCTGGGCCGCGGGCACACGCCGCTGGTGAGCCGGATCGTCTCGGCGCTCTACGCCCGCGCCGGCTGGCCGACCCCGCCGGACCTGCTGGCCTACGCGCGGCGCCTGACCGCCGGCTGGGCCGGGGTGCTGGCCCTGCTGACGGCGGCCAACGCCGCGCTGGCGATGTGCGCGGTACCGGGCGGGGTACTGCATGCTCTGGGCCGGGTGCCGCCGGTGGCGGTCTCGCCCCAGGCCTGGTCCTGGTTCGCGAACCTGCTCAACTACGGCGTGGTCGGCGGCTTCATGGCCGGCGAGTTCGCCTGGCGCAAGCACCGCTTCCCGCAGCGCCCGTACCGCAACGGGCTGGACTTCCTGCGGCAGATGGCCGCGCTGGGCCCCGCGTTCTGGCGCGGGCTGCTCGGCTGAGCGGGCGCCGCCGCGGGCTATCCTTGGTCGATGCGGTTTACCGTCGCCCCTGACGATCCCTGCCTGGACGGGCACTTCCCCGGACACCCGCTGGTGCCGGGCGTGGTCCTGCTCGAGCGCGTGCTGGCCGCGGCCGAGGCGGTGCACGGCCCGCTGCCGGCGCTGCAGCTGCCGCAGGTGAAGTTCCTGCAGCCGCTGCTGCCCGGGCAGGAGGCCGAAGTGGTGCTGGACGGCGCGCCGCCGGCCTGGCGTTTCCAGGTGCGCCGCGGCGACACCGTGCTGGCCAGTGGCCAGCTGCGCGCGGGCCGTGGCGATGACTGAACCGGCACTGGCGCCCCCGACCTGGAAGCAGCGACCCGAAGGCGGCAGCCCGGGCGCGATCCGCCTGATCCTGGCGATCGCCCGCGGCGCCGGCCGCGGCGTGGCGCGGTTGCTGCTGTACCCGATCACCGCGTATTTCCTGTGCACCCGCGGCGACGAGCGCCGCGCCTCGCGCGCGTGGCTGTCGGCGGTGGCCGGCCGGCGCGTGCGGCTGTGGGCGGTGGCGCGGCACATCCACGCCTTCTCCTCCACCATCCTGGACCGGGTGTTCCTGCTGGGCGGGCGGATGGAGTGCTTCGACATCCGCGTGCAGGGGCTGGAGCACCTGGAGGCGCTGCTGGACCAGGGCCGTGGCGGCCTGCTGTTCGGCTCGCACCTGGGCAGCTTCGACGCGCTGCGGGTGCTGTCGCGGCGCCGGCCGGGCCTGCAGGTGCGGATCGTGCTGGACCGCACCCAGAACCCGGTGCTGACCGGGATCTTCGACTCCCTCGACCCGGCCCTGGCCGCCGGCGTGATCGACGGGTCCGCGCCCGGCCCGGTGATCGCGCTGGAGATCCAGCACGCACTGCAGGCCGGGGCGCTGGTGGCGCTGCTGGTGGACCGCGCCCAGGCGCGCGAGGAGACCCTGCCGGTGCCCTTCCTCGGCCGCCCGGCGCGGCTGCCGCTGTCGCCGTGGCGGCTGGCGCTGGCCCTGCACGCGCCGGTGCTGCTGTGCTTCGGCCTGTACCGCGGCGGCAACCGCTACGACCTGCATTTCGAGCCGTTCCTGGACCCGGCCGGCAGCCCGCCGCCGCCACGTGGCGAGCGCGCCGGCTGGCTGCGCGCCCAGGTCGCCCGGTACGCGGCGCGGCTGGAACACCACGCCCGTGGCGCGGCGTACAACTGGTTCAACTTCTTCGACTTCTGGAATGACGATGAGCGCTCCCTCCCGAGTGGCACGGCCGCGCCCGCGGTGGTCCGCGGCCCTGCTGCTGGCGTGCATGACGGCCCTGCCGGCGGCGCTGGCCGCTGAGCCGGCGCTGGATGCGGCCACGGTCCTGCAGGCGGTGGCGCGTCCGGCGCCCAGCCGCACCGCGTTCGTGGAGGTGCGGCAGTCGGCGATGCTGCGCCAGCCGCTGCGGATCGAGGGCCAGTACCGGCGCGAGCGCGACGGCCGCCTGGTGCGCGAGGTGCACGCGCCGTACGTGGAGACCACCACCCTGGCCGCGGGCGAGGCGGTGATCGAACGCCAGGGCCGGGCGCCTCGCCGGGTGTCGCTGGCGCAGGTGCCCGAACTGGCCGCGATCCACGCCGGGTTCGGCGCCCTGCTGGCCGGCGACGTGGCGCTGCTGGAGAAGACCTACCAGGTGGAGCCGGCCGGCTCCCGCCAGGCGTGGACCCTGCGCCTGCTGCCGCGCGACCCGCGGCTGGCGCGCTCGCTGTCGCGGATCGACCTGCATGGCCGCGAGGGCGAGCTGCTGTGCGTGGAAAGCCACCCGGCCCGCGGCCAGGTCCAGCGCACGCTGATGGCCGGGGCCGCGGCGGCCGCGGCAGGGGTGGTCGAGCCGGAGGCCCTGGCCGCGCTGTGCCACGGCAAGACGGGGTAGGCCGCGCATGCGCCAGGGGATGACGCAGGACCGGCGGCGGCTGGTCCTGCTGCTAGGCTGGATCGTGGTGCTGGCCATCGGCGGGCTGCTGCTGTCGCGCGGACTGAGGATGGAGGAGGACCTGCGCCGCTTCCTGCCCACCCCGCGCACGCCGGCCCAGGTGCTGCTGGTGGACGAACTGGGCGAAGGTCCCGGCTCGCGCCTGCTGCTGCTGGCGCTGTCCGGGGCCGACCCGCAGGCCCTGGCCGGGCAGTCGCGCGCGCTGGCCGCCGCGCTGGCCGCGCGCCCGGAGGTGGCGCTGGTGGCCAATGGCGGAGACGCCGGGCTGGAGGCGGTGCCCGATGGCCTGCGCCCGTACCGCTACCTGCTGTCGGCCGCGCCGCAGGCGCAGGCGCTGGACGCGCAGGTGCTGCGCGCCGAACTCGAGCAGCGCCTGCAGGACCTGGGCTCGCCGGCAGCGGACCTGGTCGAGCCGTTGCTGCCGTCCGATCCGACCCTGGAGACCCTGCGCCTGGCCGAGGCCTGGCAGCCGGCGCACGCGCCGCAACGCCTGCACGGGGTGTGGTTCGACCGCGCCGGCGGGCAGGCGCTGCTGCTGGTGCAGACCCGCGCGGCCGGCTTCGACAGCGCCGGGCAGCAGGCCGCGGTGGCCGCCATCGGCGACGCCTTCGACGCCACCGTCCCGGACGGGACGGCCACCGGCCTGGAAATATCCGGCCCGGGCGCGTTCGCGGTGGCCATCCGCGAGCGCACCGAGCGCGAGCTGTCCTGGATCGGCACGGTCGACACGCTGGGCCGGCTGCTGCTGCTGGGCGTGGCCTCCCGGCGCTGGAGCATGCCGCTGCTGGGCGCGCTGCCGCTGGCCAGCGGCGGGCTGGCCGGCCTGGGTGCGGTGGCGCTGCTGTTCGACGGCGTGCACGGGATCACCCTGGCCTTCGGCTTCACCCTGATCGGCGTGGCCCAGGACTATCCGATCCACTTCTTCAGCCACCTGCGGCCCGGGCATGACCCGCGCGAGGCGGTCCGCGCGCTGTGGCCGACGCTGGTCACCGGCGTGCTCGCCACCTGTATCGCCTATGCGACGTTCCTGTTCTCCGGGGTCCAGGGGCTGGAACAGCTGGCGGTGTTCACCATCGCCG
>JBQGEI010000408.1:0-2162 GCA_052039535.1 Pseudoxanthomonas sp. | reverse complement strand
ATCATCTGGCTCAACATGCGCTCCACCGTGATGGACACGATGGAGCTGACCGACTACGCCGACCGCTACGTGGTCGACCGGCTCTCGGCGCTGGACGGCGTGGCCCGGGTGCAGCTGGGCGGCGGCCAGCGCTACGCCATGCGCATCTGGCTGGACCGCGACGCCATGGCCGCTCGCGGGATCACCGCCGGCGACGTGGAATCGGCCCTGCGCGCGGAGAACGTGGAGCTGCCGGCCGGCCGCATCGAGTCGGCCACCCGCGACTTCACCCTGCGCGTGGAACGCGGCTACCAGGCGCCGGAGCAGTTCGCGCGGCTGCCGCTGCGCCAGGGCAGCGACGGCTACGTGGTGCGGCTGGGCGACGTGGCCAGGGTGGAACTGGGGCCGGAGGAAAGGCGCTCCTACCTGCGCAGCAACGGCGTGCCGAACGTCGGCCTGGGCATCGTCCGCACCTCCACCGCCAACGCCCTGGACGTGGCCCGCGCCGCCCGCGCCGAAGCGGCCGAGGTGCAGAAGACCCTGCCCGAAGGCACCGACATCTTCGTCGCCTACGACAGCACCACCTTCATCGAGGCCTCGGTGGAACGCGTGTACTGGACCCTGGGCGAGGCGATGGTGCTGGTGTTCGGCGTGATCTGGCTGTTCCTCGGCAGCCTGCGCGCGGCGCTGATCCCGGCGGTCACCGTGCCGGTGTGCCTGGTGGCGGCGTTCATCGCCCTGTACGCCTTCGGCTTCTCGATCAACCTGCTGACCCTGCTGGCCCTGGTGCTGTGCATCGGCCTTGTGGTGGACGACGCCATCGTGGTGCTGGAGAACGTGCAGCGCCGCGCCGACCTGGGCGAGCCGCCGCTGGTGGCCGCGCGCCGCGGCACCACCCAGGTGGCGTTCGCGGTGATCGCCACCACCGCGGTGCTGGTGGCGGTGTTCCTGCCGGTGGGATTCATGGAAGGCAACACCGGGCGCCTGTTCCGCGAGCTGTCCGTCGCGCTGGCCGCGGCGGTGGCGATCTCCGCCTTCGTCGCCCTGACCCTGACCCCGATGATGTGCTCCAAGCTGGTGCGTCCGCACCGCGAGCCGCGCGGGCTCAATGCCTGGATCCAGCGCGGGCTCGCCCGCACCAGCGAAGGGTACGGGCGCCAGGTGGCGCGCCTGGTCGCGATGCGCGGGCGGCGCCTGGTGGGTGCGGTCGTCGCGGCGATGGCGCTGTGCGTGGCCGCCGTGCTCGCGTTGGGCAGCCACGTGCCCAGCGAACTGGCGCCGGCGGAGGACCGCGGCCGCTTCTTCGTGATGGTCGACGGCCCGGAGGGTGCGGGCTTCGATTACACGGTCTCGCAGATCCAGCAGGTCGAGGAGGTCATCCTGCGTCAGGTCGGGGCGGATGCCCCGGTGCAGCGCGCCAACTCGCGGGTGCCGCGCGGCTTCGGCGGCAGCGAGGAGATGCACACCGGCCAGGTGGTGGTGTTCCTGCAGGACTGGCGCCAGCGCCAGGCCAGCACCGACGAGGTGGTTGCGGCGCTGCGCCGGGACATGGCCGCGCTGCCGGGGGTGCAGGTGCGCGCCAACGTGCCCGGCGGGCTGGTCAGCAGTCGCGGCCAGCGCTACCAGCTGGTGCTCGGCGGGCCCGACTACGCCGAGCTGGCGCAGTGGCGCGACCGCATCCTGGCGCGGATGGAATCCAACCCCGGCATCCAGGACCCCGATTCGGACTACAAGGAGACCCGTCCGCAGATGCGGGTGGAGGTGGACCGCGACCGCGCCGCCGACCTGGGGGTGCCGGTGCAGGAGATCGGCCGCACCCTGGAGACGATGATGGGCTCGCGCCGGGTGACCACCTACGTGGACAACGGCGAGGAGTACGAGGTCATGCTCCAGGCCGAGCGCGACAAGCGGGTGGATCCGTCGGACCTGGAGCGCACCTGGGTGCGCGGCGCCGACGGCGCGCTGGTGCCGCTGTCCAACCTGGTCAGCCTGCAGGAGATCGCCGAACCGGGCAGCCTCAACCGCTTCAACCGGCTGCGCGCGATCACCATCAGCGCGGGCCTGGCGCCGGGCTACAGCATGGGCGAGGCCCTGGAATGGACCCGCCAGGTCGCCTCCGAGGAACTGCCCGACTACGCCCAGGTGGACTGGAAGGGCGAGTCGCGCGAATACCAGGAGGCCGG
>JBQGEI010000407.1:0-2856 GCA_052039535.1 Pseudoxanthomonas sp. | reverse complement strand
TTGCGCTTGTACATGTAGCCGGCGGCGTCCAGCTCCTTGTAGTGCGTGGTGGTCGGGTAGAACTTCGGCCACACCGAAATCATGATCTGCGCGTTCTGGTCGTGCACGTGCCTGACCATGCCGTCCGGATCGGGGAAGTTGACCGGGTCGAAGTCGTGCGAGCCCCAGGCGTCTTCCGGCCAGTAGGACCAGTCCAGCACGATCGCATCGACCGGCAGCCCGCGGCGCCGGTATTCGTCCAGCGCGCCGGTCAGCTCGGCCTGGGTCTTGTAGCGTTCGCGGCTCTGCCAGAAACCATAGGACCACTTGGGCAGGATCACCGACTTGCCGGTCAGCCAGCGGTAGCCGGCGATCAGCTCATCGGTGTTGCCGCCGGCGACCACGTAGTAGTCGATCATCTGCCCGGCTTCGGACCAGATCGACAGGTCCGAAGCCTCCTCCGCCGGCAGCGGGTCACGGTGCAGCAGCGCGATGTAGGCCGGGTCGATCGTGTCCCACTCCACCTTCACCGCGTAGCGCCGGCCCGGCTCCAGATCCAGCGCGAACTCGTGGTGCCACGGATTCCAGTTCTGGCGCCAGCGGTCGATCACCAGCTTGCCGTCGACGTACACCTTGGCGTACTCGCTGTTGTACATCGAGAAGGTGTGGCGACCGGCGGTCTTCGCCTCGATCGAGCCTTCCCAGACCACCTCGCTGCGTCCGCCCTGGGCCTTGTTCTTGCCCTTCTCGGGGAAGGCCGCCAGGTCCTTGATGTACTGGTAGTTGATCTCGGCCTCGCGGCGCTGCACCCGGGCCTTGCCGTCGATCGAATAGGTGGCGGTGAAGCCGCCCGGCTTGCCCTTGGCGTCGTACACCACCAGCGATTCCTGCAGCGGGCGCAACCCCTTCGGGTCGCCGTAGCGGGTAATGGAATTGTTGTCCCAGAGGACGCCGTAGTTGGCGGTGGAAACCAGGTACGGGATGGCGTTGTCTATGTTGTGCTGGAGCAGCTCGACATCGCGGCCCTTCAGGTTCATCCAGCCCTGCTGGTGCAGGCCCGTGCCGTACAGCGCCTCGTCCTGCGGGGCGTGGAACCGCTGGCGCACGCTGTAGTAGTTGCGGCCGTCGAACGTGGCCGGCTCGAACTGGCGCGCGCCCTCGGCCAGCAGCGGCTTGCCCTGCGCGTCGAAGAAGCTGACGCTGCCGTCGGCCAGCGCGACCTCGGCGGCGATGCCCGGCGCGCTGAGCCGCACACGCGTGGCGTCCTGCTCCAGCTCGAAGGCCGGCGCCTGCTCCGGCGCGGCGGTGCGCATCAGGCTCGGGCTGCGCGCGAAATCACCGTCCACGTCAGCGCTGACGCGCACGATGCGGTCCGACACCAGCTGCAGGCGCACGTCGGCGGCCTTGCCGTCGGCCGGACGCACGACCACGCCGTCGGCCTGCCGCTCCACGCTCTGCGCCATCCCCTGCACCGGCACCAGTGCCGCGGCCACGGACATCGCCAGCAGCGTGCGCCCGGCAAGTCCGGCCTTGTTGTCCTGCTTCATCACTGTTCCCTCTCCCTTGGCGGCGCGCACGGCGCCGGCGTTGCGAAACACATCAATAGGTGGCGAGCTTCACCCGCAGCAGCTGGGTGGCGTCGGAGAAATTGAGGCCGTAGTCGGTCTGGTCGCCGTTCCAGCGCCGGCGGAACCGCCACTGCCCGTCGACGTAGGTCCCCTCGTCCACGTAGTGGTAGATCTGCCGCGCGGCCACGGCCGGGTCGGTCGCCACCAGGTTGACCCGGGCGTGGATGCCGGTGACCAGGAATTCGTCCGGCCCCAGCTGCACGACCAGCGCGGCGCCCACCGGCTCGGGGTTGCCCGGCGGCGTGCCCTGGAACCAGAACTGCGGCACGCCGTAGGTCACCACCGCGTTCCAGTGCTCGTCGATCCGCAGGGTCTGCACCGGCTGGCCGGGCTGTTCGGCGGTGCCGTGCACCCGCCCCTCGAAGCTGGCCTGGGCGATCACCCCGGCTGCCGGTGCGACCAGGCGGTAGTTGAGCGCGAACGGCTCCAGCGCCGCGGCGTCCACGACCTTCGCGCCGAGCGGGTAGTTGGAATAGCTGGAGAAGTCGATGCCGAACGGCGACCAGCCGATGGCCTGACGCCCCAGCGCGGAGAAGAAGTAGCGTGCGTACTCGCCGCGGTTGCCGGTCTCGGCCACGAACAGCGGGTTGTCCGGGCGCGAGTAGCGCTCCAGCACCGTCGTGTAGTGGCTGTACTCGGGCATGTAGATGTCCGGGGCGAGCAGGTCGATATGCGGCGCCGCCGCCTTGTACACGTCCAGCACGTTGTCGGTCGGCCCGCCGCTGGCGTACTGGCCCGGCTGGCCAGGGTTGAACGGGCCGCGCAGCGCGGCGTTGACCAGCATCGGCAACGGGTACTCGGCCTTGCCTGCTTCCGCCACCTGGTCGATGAAGCGGGCGATGTGCCAGGCGTGGAAGATCTCGTCGGCATCGGCGCCGAACACCTCGCGCCATGTCCCCGGCTGCAGGCCCCGCCTGTCCAGCAGCGCCTGCGGCACGGGCCCGTCGAACACCTGCTGCGCCAGCGGCGAGAAGTCCCGCACGCCGCCATAGGTGCCCGGCTCGTTCTGTGGCTGGACCATGATCACGGTGCGTTGCGGGTCGGCCTGGCGCAGGTGGCGCATCAGCTGCACGAACGCCTTGCGGTCCGCCTCCAGCGTCGCCTGGCCGTGCGGCGACAGCGAGTTGAGCGTGCGTCCGTCCTCGGTGACCACGCGGGGGAAGCGCTGGTTGTCCAGCTTCACCCAGGCCGGCGCATAGTGCGGCGCGTTGTTCTTCCAGGTGGCGAACCACAGCAGGATCAGCCGCAC
>JBQGEI010000406.1:0-3107 GCA_052039535.1 Pseudoxanthomonas sp. | reverse complement strand
GCCGGGCCCTCGCCGATCATGATGTCGATCTGGAAATCCTCCATCGCCGGATAGAGCACCTCCTCGACCACCGGCGACATGCGGTGGATCTCGTCGATGAACAGCACGTCGTGCGGCTGCAGGTTGGTCAGCAGCGCGGCCAGGTCGCCGGCCTTCTCGATCACCGGGCCGGAGGTCACCCGCAGGTTCACCCCCAGCTCGTTGGCGATGACGTGGCTGAGCGTGGTCTTGCCCAGGCCAGGCGGACCGAAGATCAGCACGTGGTCCAGCGCCTCGCCGCGGGCGCGGGCGGCCTCGATGTAGATGCCCAGCTGCTCTCGGACCGGCTGCTGGCCCAGGTATTCGTCCAGGCGCTGCGGGCGGATGGAGGCCTCGAGGAGCTCGTCCTCGCGGGTGGCGCCGGCGCCGACGATGCTGCGGTGTTCGCTCATGCGGGGATTATGGGTCAGAAGCGGGCACCGGGGACGGCCGGCCCCGGATCGGGCGCGGCCGCACCACCGCCGACCTCAGATCTCCACCTGCGCGCCCAGTTCCACCAGCCGGTTGCCCGGGATCCGGAAGAAGCCGGTGGCCGGCGCCGCGTTGCGGTGCATGAGGGCGAACAGCTTGTCGCGCCAGGTCGGCATACCGCGCCGCGCACCGGCCACCACGTTCTCGCGGCTGGCGAAGTAGGTGGTGTCCATCGGATCCATGGTCAGGCCGTCGCGGTCGCAGGCGCGCATCAGGGCCAGCGGCACGTCCGGCGTTTCCATGAAGCCGAAGCGCACCATCACCCGGTGGAAGTCGTCGCCGATGGCGTCGACCCGGATCCGCTTCTCGGGCGGTGCGTAGGGCAGCGGCAGCGTTTCCACGGTCAGCAGCACGTTGTGCTCGTGCAGGACCTTGTTGTGCTTGAGGTTGTGCAGCAGTGCATGCGGCACCAGGCCCGGGTCGGCGGTCAGGAACACGGCCGTGCCCGGCACCCGCACCGGCGGGGCCAGCATCAGCCCGGGCAGGAACGTGTCCACGCGGATGCCGTCCTTGCGCATCTCCTCGCGCAGCAGCGCGCGGCCGCGGCGCCAGGTCCGCATCAGGGTGAACAGCACCACGCCCAGCACCACGGGGAACCACGCCCCCTGCAGCAGCTTGGCGCCGTTGGCGACCACGAAGGCCACGTCGATGAGGAAGAACACCACGCACAACGCCACGATGCCGTGGCGGCCGGCCGGCCACAGCGCGCGCGCCACCAGCGCCAGCAGCAGCGTGTCGATCAGCATCGTCGCCGAGACCGAGATGCCGTAGGCCACGGCCAGGTTGGAAGAGCTGCGGAACACCAGCACCAGGCCGATCACCATCGCCATCAGCATCCAGTTGATGCCCGGCACGTAGATCTGGCCGATCGCCTCGCTGGAGGTGTGCTTGATCCGCATCCGCGGGATGTAGCCCAGCTGCATGGCCTGGCGGGAGATGGAGAACGCCCCGGTGATCACCGCCTGGGAGGCGATCACCGCCGCCAGCGTCGCCAGCACGATCATCGGGTACAGCGCCCAGGCCGGCACCGATTCGTAAAACGGATTGCGGACCAGCTCCGGGTGCTCCAGCACCAGCGCACCCTGGCCCAGGTAGTTGAGCACCAGGCACGGCAGCACGAAGAAGTACCAGCCGTGGCGGATCGGGGTGGCGCCGAAATGGCCCATGTCCGCATACAGCGCCTCGCCGCCGGTCACCGCCAGTACCACGGCGCCGAGGATGAACACCCCGTGCCAGCCGTGTTCGGAGAAGAACAGCACCGCCCACCACGGATTGAAGGCCTTGAGCACTTCCGGCGCCTGGACGATGTTCCAGGCGCCGATGGCGGCGATGGCGAGGAACCAGAGCATGGTGACCGGGCCGAACACCTTGCCCACCTTGGCGGTCCCGAACCGCTGGCCGGCGAACAGCACCACCAGCACCACGATGGTCAGCGGCACGATGAAGTTGTGCAGGCCGGGCGCGGCCACCTCCAGGCCTTCCATCGCGCCGAGCACGGAGATGGCCGGGGTGATCACGCCGTCGCCGAAGAACAGCGAGGCTCCGAAGATGCCGAGGATGCCGACCACGTAGGCCGAGCGCGAACCGTCGCGCAGGGTGCGCTGGGCCAGCGCCATCAGCGCCATGATGCCGCCCTCGCCGTCGTTGTCGGCGCGCATGATGATGGTCACGTACTTCAGCGTGACCACTACCATCAGCGACCAGAACGCCAGCGACAGCACGCCCAGCACGGTGTCGTGGTCGCTGGTCAGACCGTAGTGCGGCGAGAACGCTTCCTTGAGCGTGTACAGCGGACTGGTGCCGATGTCGCCGAACACCACGCCGATGGCACCTACCACCAGGGCCAGGTGCGGGCCGGCGGGCCCGTGGCTGCCGGCCTGCGGCGCGTGCGGGGAGGACGGCGATGACGCTGCGGACATGACGGCTGGACCTTGGCGGGCGGGGCGTGAAGGGAGCGCGGAGGACCGTCAGCGAAGCGCCGACTGCAGTGCCTTGCGGATGATCGCCGCGGCGTCCTCGCCGGGCGCGCTGGCCTCGCGCGCCATGCGCAGCGCCTCGACCGGCTTGTAGCCCAGCTGCTGCAACGCGGTGGCCGCGTCGGACATCGGATCGCCCGGTGCCGCGGCCATCCCTGCCACGGCCGCGCCGCCTGCCAGGTCGGCGGCGCGGTCGCGCAGTTCCACGACCATGCGCTCGGCGGTCTTCTTGCCGATGCCGGGGATGCGTGTCAACGCGGTCACGTCACCGGCCTGCACCAGCCGCGCGAACTCGTCCACGCTCACCCCGGACAGCACCGCCAGGGCGATCTTCGCGCCGATGCCGCTGACCTTCTGCACGTCGCGGAACAGCCGCCGCTCGGCCTCGCGCAGGAACCCGTACAGCGAGACGCTGTCCTCCTTCTGCGCGTAGTGGGTGAACAGCGACACCTCACGACCGAGCTCGGGCAGGTCATAGAAGGTACTCATCGGCGCCTCCAGCTCGTATCCGACGCCGTTGACGTCCACCACCAGCCACGGCGGTTGCTTGAGGACCACGGTGCCACGCAGGCGTCCGATCATGGTGGGTTCCTTGAAACGAAGACGTGTGAGCGCCGGTTC
>JBQGEI010000405.1:0-1763 GCA_052039535.1 Pseudoxanthomonas sp. | reverse complement strand
ACCGCGACCGCGGTCGCGGCGCGCTCGACCGCCGGCAGCAGCTCGGCGACCTCGCGCTGGCGCAGATCGGGCGTGCGCGCTTCCGGCGCACGGACCTCCGGCGCCAGGCGCGGCCGCACCTCCGGCGCCTCGACCACGGCGACCTCGCGCACGGCCAGGCGCGGCTGCGGAGCCACCGGCAAGGGAATGTCGATCTCGCGCGGCCTCGGGGCCACGATGGCAGGGGCCTGCACCACCGTCACCTCACGCTCTCGCAACGCCGGCTCGGCCGCCCGCACGGCGACCTCGCGTGCGGGGACCTGCAGGGCGGGCGCGACGATCAGCGGATCCTCAGGCACCGGCGTGGGCGCCGGCTGGACGGCCGGTTCGACCTCGGCGGCAGCGGACACCTGTTCGGCGATCGCTGCGGACGCGGCGACGGCGGGCGTATCCGGCGCGCCGCTGGCCGAGACGGGGCCGGGCACCGTGGGCGCGTCGGCGGCCGGCGGGGCCGCGCCATCGGTGGCCGGCACCGGGGTCGCCGGCCCGCCTGCACCCTGGCCCGCGTCGCCACGTGACACAAAGCCGACTCCGACGCGCGCACCACCGCCTCCGGCGGCAGTCGCGTCCGGCGGGGGCGGCAGCAGCGACTGCAGGTAGGCGACCCAGGCCAGCAGCAGGAAGAAGCCCACGTGCAGCAGTGCGCTGGCACCCCACGACGCCACCCGCAGCGGGCGCTCCTCGGGCGGTGGCGGCAGCCAGCCCTGGCGGAACAGCGACAACAGGGCACCGAGCGGACCCAGTTCTTCCCCGCGCTCGCGCGGACGCGGATCGCCGGCACCCAGCAGCGCCACCACATCGTCCGCCCGCACGGGCAGTTGGCGCCCAGCCATCGCCGCGGCCCGGGCCTTCATCCAGAGGGCCCAGCCATAGGGCAGCCCGGTGGTGCGCTCGCGCGGGATGCGTGCGCCCGCGCGCGCGTTCAGCACATCGATGAGCTCCCCCGCCCGCGTCACCGGTCAGGCGCCGCGTCAGCCGGCGCCGCGCGGCATGTACGGTGCCGAGCCGGTGTCATGGTCGGTGGCGTCGCGCACCGCGGTAATCCCCGGCACGCGCGCCATCAGCGTCTTCTCGATCCCCTGCTTCAGGGTGACATCGGCCATCCCGCACCCGTGGCAGCCGCCGCCGAACCGCAGCAGCACGACGCCCTCGGCCGACACCTGCTCCACGGTGGCGCGGCCGCCGTGCGAGGCCAGCTGCGGATTGACCTCGTTCTCCATCACCCAGCGCACGCGCTCGACCAGCGAGGCGGCATCGCCGGGCGCTTCGCCCTTGATCCGCGGCGCGCGGATGGTGAGTTGGGCGCCCGCGCCCTGGAACACGTAGTCGATGTCGGCCCCGTCCAGCCAGGCCACGCTGTCGGCCGCCACGTACAGGGTGAATCCGTCGCAATCCACCGCCCATTCGTCGCCGGCCAGTTCGGCCGGCTCGGCGAACTCCAGGCGCGCATCGGCGCGCGGAGTACCCGGCTCCACGGCGCTGAGGCGCACGCCCAGCCCGGGGATGCCCTCGCGTTCGACCAGCTTGCGGAAATGCGTCTGCGCGGTGTCTGAGATATTGATCATGCGGGTATTCTAGCCCCGTCCCGGCCCCGACCCGCGCCCGGCACCAATGCCCCGCTGCAACGCTGCGTGCACGACGCCGCGGGGATCATTCGACCGGCACATGGAGACCCGCATGTCCGACTTCATTCCCCTTGCGCAGGCGCACTGCGTGCCCCGCCG
>JBQGEI010000404.1:0-13683 GCA_052039535.1 Pseudoxanthomonas sp. | reverse complement strand
CTGCCGTACCCGCCTCGGCCTGGAGGCGCCACTGGGCCGGATCGACCCGGAGAAGATCAACCCGGTCGGCTCCTCGCTGGCCACCGGCCACCCGTTCGCCGCCACCGGCGCGCGGGTGGTGGCCACCGCCGCCAAGCAGCTCAAGGAGCGCGGCGGCGGCCGCGCGCTGGTGTCCATCTGCACCGCCGGCGGCATGGGCGTGGTGGCGATCATCGAGCGCTGAGGACGGCCGGCCAACGCGCCACCCGGCCGCGTGGCCGCCTTCCCGTTTCCTGCGGGCAATGCGTGTCCTTCAGGCCGTCCGAACCCGGGGGAAAGGCCGGCTCCGCTCCGCCCCGGTGACGCCGCGGCGGTGACCGGGGTCCGGGCGCGGGGGATACAGCCGCCCCGCCCTGCAGCCTTGGTCCGCGATCACCCCGGCGGTGGGTCACTCCGGCAGCAGCGGCCGGCCGTAGGCGTCGCGTTCTTCCAGCGCGATGGCCGCCAGCGGATCCAGCGGGCGCGCGGCCAGCGGTTGCACCGGCTCGCCGCGCATGGCCAGCAGCGCGTTGGCATAGGCCTGGCTGGCCAGCACGTGGTCGCCGGCCTCGGCCAGGCCATCGCCCATCAGCTCCCAGGCGTCCGCGCCAGCGCCACTGGCCAGCGCCTGGTCCAGGAACCCCCGGGCCTGTTCCCACTGGCCCTGCTGGCGTGCCAACCGGGCCAGGGCCACCAGCAGCGCCGGGCTGGCCGGGTGCTGCTGCAGCCAGCGCTGGGTGCTGGCGCGGCGCGAGTCCACATGGCCCACGGGCAGGCGCGCGTAGAGGTCGACCAGTTCGTCGTCCCAGTGCGTGTCCAGGGCCTGTTCGAGATGGCGCATGGCCGCCTCGTCCCATCCCAGCGCAGCGGCGCGGCGGGCGTAGGCGCCGATGACCGGCGGCTCGGCGCGCAGCGGCTTGGGCATCGCCTCCCAGCGCTCGGCCAGCACGTTGGCGTCGGAGGTCTCCTCCAGCGATGCGGCGGCCAGGCTGGTTTCCAGCGCCGCCAGCTCGTCCGGCGGCAGGGCCGCCTGCTGGCGCAGCGCCCCGAGCAGGCCATAGGCCTCGCCGGCGCGGCCGATCGCGGCCAGGGCGCGGGCCCGCAGCACCAGGCCGCGCGGCGGCAGGGGCTGGGCCTGGGCCACGTCCAGGGCATTGATCGCATCGACCGGGCGGGCGCGCGCCAGCAGCCGCTCGCCCTGGAGCACGGCATGCAGGACCGGATCGCGGGTGGCCAGCGCCGCCAGCCAGTGGGCGGCGGCGGCCTCGTCACCGCGGGCATCGGCCGCGCGCACCGCGCCGGCCAGGGCCAGCGCGCCGGCCTCCTCGTCGTCGGCGGCGTTGCCCAGCAGCTTCTCGCCGTGGCTCCAGCGGCCGCCATATACCGCGCGCATGCCCTCGATCAGGCGGCCGCGGCCCTGGCGCTTGCGGTACCGGCCCCAGGACCGGAACGGCAGCCGCAGCAGGTGCCACGCCGCGGCCAGCACCACCAGCGCGGCCAGGGCCAGGGCGATGGCCACCGGCAGGCTTGCGCTGTAGTCGTAACCGCCGGCGCGCACGATCACCCGGCCCATCGACGCCAGGTCCTGCTGCGCCATCCACTGCGCCGCCAGCACGCCGGCCACGGCCGCCACCAGTAATGCCACCAGCCATCGATAAGGCTTCATTGCGGACTCCTTCCGTCGCGCGCGGCCCGCAGCTGCAGCAGGGTGGCTTCCAGCACCGGCTCCTGGACCTGCAGCGGTTCGCCACGCATGGCCTGAAGTTCACCCTGAAGCTCGCGCAGGGCGGGTGAATCCGGCCACAACCGCGCCGTCGCCGCATGCACCCGGTTCAGGGCCGCGCCGAACGCGCGCGCGTCACCGCGCTCGAGTGCCGCCCGCGCCAGGGTCAGCTCCAGCTGCAGGGCCGCCTCCGAAGCGTTGCGCTCGCTGGCGGTCAGCAGCTGCTGGCGCCCGGCGGGACGCACCTGCACCAGCGGCGCCAGCGCGCGCTGCCACCAGGGCGCGGTCACCTGCGTGGCTTCGGCCGGCGCCTCGTCGGGAAGCGCTGCCAGGCGTGCGGAAACGGCTTCCAGGCGGGTGGCGAGCGCCGCACGCGGGCCGCTGCCCAGGCGCTGCAGCAGCGCCCGTTCGTCGGCCAGCGTCTGGCGCAGGTTGAGCAGGCCGGGGTCGTCCATCCCGTCCAGCAGGCCGGCCGCTAGCGCGTAGGCGCGGCGCGCGCCGTCCACGTCGCCGGCGATGCGCAGGCGCTGGGCGCCCATCACCAGCAGCAGCTCGGCCTCGTCCAGGCGCGCGGTGCGGCTGCCCTCGCGGCCGTGCGCGGCCAGGCGGGCGACGTTGTCCTCCAGCAGCGCGTTGCGCTGGCCCAGGCCCAGCACCTCGTCCCGCAACACCCGGTTGGCGCTGGCTGCATCGCGGACCAGCCGCGACTGGGTCGCCAGGTCGCCGCGCAGGTTGTCCATGCGTGCCAGCAGCGCTTCCATCTGGCGCGCCTGGTCGGCGCTGTCGTCGCGCACCCGGGCCTGCTGGCCACGCCACGCGTACCAGCCCCAGGTGGCGGCCAGCAATGCGACCAGCAGGGCCAGCAGCCACGGCACCAGGCGCGCGGACGGCCGGCGGGAAGAAGGGAGATCGTTCACGGCTGCATCCTTGTCAGGCCGGATCGGGGGATGCCGCGCGCTTCCGCGGCCAGCCGGCCGGTGGCAAGCATCGCTTGGCGCCGCCGGCCCCGCAAGGATCAGCCGGCGACCATCCGCTGCGCCAGCGCGACCAGTGCGGCCGGGCGCGGACTTCCGGCCGAGGCGGCCCCGGCGAAACCGCGCTCCCGCGCCAGCGCGGCCAGGCGCTCGCTGGCGGCGGCCACCTGGCAGCGCCGCAGGGCCTGCCCGGCGATCGCCGGCCAGGTGTCGAGCACGCGCTCCAGGGCCTCGCCGCTGCTGAGCGCCACGCACGCCGGTGCCGACAGCGCGTGCAGCCCGGCCAGCGCACGCGGCGGGGGCGCCAGCGGCTGGCGCCGGTAGACGTCGGCACGCACGACCGTCGCGCCGCGCGCCTCCAGCTCGGGCGCGATCACGCCGCGGCCACCGGGGGCCGTGACCAGGCCGACGCTGGCCGGCGCCGCCAGTGCCGGCAGTGCCAGCACGCCCTCGCTGTCCATCCGCCGCGGCGCCTGCACCTGGTCCACGCCTGCCCGCCGCAGTGCCAAGGCACCACCGGCGCCCACCGCCAGCCAGTGCTGGCCGGGCCGTGGCCGTAGCGGACGCAGGCGCGCCGCCGCCGCAACCGCCGCCGGGCTGGTGAACAGGACCGCGCTGCAGGCCAGTGCCGCCTCCAGCGCCCGTACCGCCGCCGCGTCGTCCTGCGGCTCCAGCGCCCAGGGCGACAGGGCGAGCAGCCGGGCACCGTGGCGCGCCGCGGCGCGGCGCATGCCGTCATGGCCGCCGCGCGGACGCAGCGATACCAGGGTCCACGCGGGCGGGGTGTGCAGGGACATTGCGGCATTATGCGGGCTCCGCGCGGCCCGGCCGCGCCTCCTGGCACCCAAGAACGGATGACTGCAACGGTTCGGCAAGACCCTTCCCTGGAGGCGGTGCACGCGCTGCTCGGCGCGATCCCGCAGGCGCGCGGCATGCAGATCCGCATCGCCGGCGCGCACGACGGACGCCTGCGCCTGCACGCGCCCCTGGCGCCCAACATCAACGACAAGGGCTCGGCGTTCGGCGGCAGCCTGGTGTCCCTGATGACCCTGGCCGGCTGGGGCCTGGCGACCTGGCAGCTGGCGCGGGCGGGGGTCGCCGCCGACGTGTACGTCGCCGACAGCAGCGTGCGCTACCTGGCGCCCCTGTACGACGCGCTGGAGGCGGAGGCCTGGCTGGAGGAGGGCGACTGGGAGACCTTCCTGTCCACCTTCCGCCAGCGCGGCCGCGCGCGCTGCCGCGTCGCCGCGCGCATCGCGCTGCCCGGCGGCGCGGACGCCACCGTGCTCAGCGGCCGGTTCGTGGCGCTGTCGCGCCAGCGGGGCGACGGGGCGGCCTGATAGCATGCAGGGCACGCCCTGCCGGAACCCGACCATGCGCCTGCCCGCGATCCTGCTGGCCCTCCTTGCGCTGCTGGCGGCCCTGCCGGCCGATGCCCGCGGCGCGCGCCAGGCGGCGCGGCTGGAGCAGGCCCAGGCCGCGTTCGCGTCGGCCGTGCGCTGGAGCGATTACGACACCGCGCTGCAGCTGGTCGACCCGGCCTGGCGGGCCGCCCATCCGGTGACCGGGGCGCGGCTGGAACGCTACCGCCAGCTGCGCGTGTCCAGCTACCGCGAGGGTGCCAGCGCGGCGATGCCAGACGGCACCATCGTGCGCGAGGTGGAGGTCGGCGCGGTCAACCGCCACACCCAGGCCGAACGCACCGTGCGCTGGCGCGAGCAGTGGCGCTGGGACGCCGAGGCCGGCCGCTGGTGGCAGGCCGCCGGGCTGCCGGACTTCTGGGACGGGCAGTAGCCGGCCCACCTGCCGGCGGCGACCGGGGCTTGTGCGACAATCGCCGCCCCGTCCCGTCCGTACCGAAGAACGCGCGCCGTGAATTTCGAGACCCTGATGGCCTTCGCCGGCCGCCACCCGATGCTGTCGCTGGCGCTGGCCGGTCTGACCGTGGCGATCATATTTACCGAGATCAGGCGCCTGACGCGCGGCTACAAGGCGCTCAAGCCGGCCGAGCTGCCGCTGGTGGCCAACCAGCCCGGCGCGCTGGTGGTGGACCTGTCGGCGATCGCCGACTTCGAGAAGGGCCACATCGCCGGCAGCCGCAACATCATCCCCAGCCAGTTCGACCCGGCCGGCAAGCTGCTGTCCGGCGCCCGCCAGTCGCCGGTGGTGACCGTGTGCCGCAACGGCATGGCCTCGGCCGACGCCGCCGCCAAGCTGAAGAAGGCCGGCTTCGAGCAGGTGCACTGGCTCGACGGCGGCATCGCCGCCTGGCAGGCGGCCGGCCTGCCGCTGGTCAAGGGCCGCTGAGCCCGCGCGCGGGGCGCCGGCCGTCGCCGGCGGCGCCCGTGCCATAATCCCGCGTTCCGTTCCCGGCCGGTTCAGACGGCCACTACCCGCGATTCCTGGAGTCAGAAATGTCCGACGAAACCACCAACGGCGCTGCCGCCCCCGCCCCGCAGGAAGCCGCTGGCCCGGCCTTCAGCGTCGAGAAGATCTACGTCAAGGACGTTTCCTTCGAGTCGCCCAATTCGCCGTCGATCTTCAGCGAGCCCGGCCAGCCGGACCTGCAGCTGAACCTCAACCAGCGCGTGCAGCGGTTGAACGAGAACGCGTTCGAGGTGTCCCTGCGCGTCACCCTGACCTGCAAGGTCGGCGACAAGACCGCCTACGTGGCCGAGGTCGACCAGGCCGGCGTGTTCGGCATCGCCGGGCTGCCGCCGCAGGGCGTGGACGTGCTGCTGGGCACCCAGTGCCCGAACATCCTGTTCCCGTACGTGCGCCAGATCGTCGGCGAGCTGATCCAGGCCGGTGGTTTCCCGCCGTTCCTGCTGCAGCCGATCAACTTCGACGCCCTGTACGCCGAGACCCTGCGCCAGCGCCAGGCGCAGCAGGGCGAGGGCGACATCGCGTCGGCCGAGCCGGCCGGCAACGCCTGATCCAGGCGGCAGCGTCGCGATGACGGCCGACACCGGCAGCAGCAGGCTGGCAGTCCTCGGTGCCGGCTCCTGGGGCACGGCCCTGGCGACGCTGACCGCGCGCAACGGCCTGGCCACCACCCTGTGGGGCCGGGACGCGGCGGTGATCGAGGCGATCGACACCCGCCATGAGAACCCGCGGTACCTCCCCGGCATCCCGCTGCCGGGCCGCCTGCGCGCCACCACCGGGCTGGCCGCGGCCGTCGACGGCTGCGACTGGGTGCTGGTGGTGGTGCCCTCGCATGCCTTCACCGAAACCCTGCACGCGCTCCGCCCGCTGCTGCCAGCGGGCGCCGGCGTGGCCTGGGCGACCAAGGGATTCGAGCCCGGCTCCGGGCGTTTCCTGCACGAGGTCGCCGCCGACGTGCTCGGCCCCGACGTGCCGCTGGCCGTGGTCACCGGCCCGTCCTTCGCCAAGGAAGTCACCCTGGGCCTGCCCACGGCGGTGACCGTGCATGGCGAGGATCCGGGCTTCACCCGCCAGGTCGCCGCGGCCCTGCATGGCCCGGCCTTCCGCGCCTACACCGGCGATGACATGGTGGGCGCCGAGCTGGGCGGGGCGATGAAGAACGTGCTGGCGGTCGCCACCGGCGTGGCCGATGGCATGGAGCTGGGCCTGAACGCCCGTGCCGGCCTGATCACCCGCGGCCTCAACGAGATGCTGCGCCTGGCCGCGGCCATCGGCGCGCGCCCGGAGACCCTGATGGGCCTGGCCGGCCTCGGCGACCTGGTGCTCACCTGCACCGGCGACCTGTCGCGCAACCGCCGCCTGGGCCTGGCCCTGGGGCGCGGCAAGGAGCTGGACGAGGCGGTGCGCGAGATCGGCCAGGTGGTCGAATCGGTGCAGACCGCCAACGAGGTCATGCGCCTGGCGGCCCGCCACGGCGTGGAGCTGCCGATCTCCGCCGGCGTGCACGCGGTACTGCACGGGGTGCTGACCCCGGC
This sequence comes from Pseudoxanthomonas sp., assembly GCA_052039535.1. Lineage (GTDB taxonomy): Bacteria > Pseudomonadota > Gammaproteobacteria > Xanthomonadales > Xanthomonadaceae > Pseudoxanthomonas. The sequence continues at coordinate 7,048 of JBQGEI010000404.1, read as the reverse complement.
CCAGGGCCTGAACCAGCTGCTGGCCCGCGAGCAGAAGCCCGAGTATCCGGAAACCCTGTTCCGCTGAGGCCGCCTGGCGCGTCCACTGACGCCATGCGGCGCGGAACTGCGCCGCGCCTGATCGCTGTCCGCCCCTGCCCGCTTGGCACCGCCCACGCAAAGAAAGAGCCCGGCACGAGGCCGGGCTCCGGGGGTGCTGGCGTGGGGGAGGGGGGGACACGCCAGCGCCGCATTGCGGCACCGGACGGGGGAGAGAGGACCTTCCGGTACCGCGCGGACTCGTTGCCTTACCAGGTGAAGCGCGGGCCGACAAACCACTGGGTGTCGCCGTCGACGAACTTCACGTCGCCGCTGATGCCCCAGTTCTGGTTGAACTTGGCCAGGGCGCCGACGCGGCCGTAGAACTCGCCGTCGTAGGTGTCGCCGTCCTCGTAACCGGCCATCGCATAGCCCTCGAAATTCGGGTGCAGCGCGCCGCGCACGCCGACCTCGGCGCTCCAGCCGTCATAGTCGAAGCCATGGCCGGCGTCGAACTTCTCGTAGGCGACGCGGGTGACCAGGTCCATCGAGGGGTTGACCTCGCGGTTGTAGCCGACGCCGAAGCGGTACTGGTCGAAGTCGATCGAGGTGTTGTCCAGCTCCTGGTTGCTGTAGCCGCCGAACAGGTGGAAGTTCGGGGCAATGGCGACCGAGCCGTCCACGCCGAAGCCGTCGGCATCGGCGCCGTCGGTGTTGGTCGCGGCGTAACCGCCCTGGACGTAGTTGTACGAAACGCCTTCGGCGGCGCTGGCGGCAAACGGCAGGGCGGCCACCAGGGCCAGGGCAAGCAGGGAATTCTTCTTCATCGCGGACTCTCTTGTCTCGTCGTTGTTATGTGGCCGTGAACGCTGTGCCGTCCAGGCACGCGCATTATTGGCCTTCACACGCAACGGGGCCTGAATTCAGAACTGACCGGTACATGAATTAGCCGGGTATCCGGGGAACTTTGGCCGGCGCACGTGTCGGGCTGGAATGGACCCCGCGCGCCGGGTACGCATGCGCCGCCGGCGACGGCATGCCATTACCGCCGTGCCCGTTGCCGTGACTTCGTCAAGCAGGTGCCCGTGCCTGCCGCGCGGCCGGCATCCCGGCGCGCGCAGGCGACGGCCATGTCGCCGGACCAGGCGTGCCGCGCCCCTACGTCCCGGGCACCACCGCTTCCCGTACCACCGCCGGCACCGGCGCCGGCGCATACCGCCGCAGGTAGTCCATGTGTCCGGGCATGCTTCCCACGGTGTCGAGCACCTGGCGGCGGATGTCCCCCAGGAAGCGCTGCAGGTCCTCGCGCGACATCACGTCGGCGGAAGGGTGGTACCGCCGCGGGACGATGCCCTGCCCCATCATCACCTGTACCCAGGAGTTCTCCGCGAACAGTTCGCCGGGCTGGTGGAACACCTGGCCGGTCTCGCGGAACAGGTCGATGCGGTGCTGCAGCGAGGCCGGCAGCGACATTGTCGCCACCTCCTCCCAGTACGGCGAGTCGCGGCGGTCGGTGGCGTGGTAGTGCAGCACCACGAAATCGCGCACGTGCTGCAGCTCGGCGTCCAGCTGGGCGTTGTAGTCGTCGATCGCGGCCTGGCTGAGCACCTGCGGGAAGGACTGCAGCAGGCGCACGATGCCGCGCTGGATCAGGTGGATGGTGGTCGATTCCAGCGGTTCGACGAAGCTGCCGGCCAGGCCCAGGGCCACGCAGTTCTTCTCCCAGCAGCGCTGGCGCTGGCCAGGACGGAAGCGGACCGGCCATGGCGTGCGGATCACCTCGCCCTGGACGCTGGAGAGGAAGGCCTCGCGCGCCTCTTCGTCGTCCATGAAGCGGCTGGAATAGACGATGCCGTTGCCGACCCGGTGCTGCAGCGGGATGCGCCACTGCCAGCCCGCGCGCCCGGCGATGGCGCGGGTATAGGGCACGGCGTCGCGTACCGCGGTGGTCTGGGTGGCCAGGGCGCGGTCGTTCAGCAGCCACTGCGACCAGTCGATGAAGCCCACGCCCAGCGCCTGCCCGATGAGCAGTGCGCGGAAGCCGGTGCAGTCGATGAAGAAGTCGCCTTCCAGCACGTCGCCGCCTTCCATCTCCAGCGAGCGGATGCAGCCGCTGCCGGGGTCGGTGGCCACCCTGGCGATCTTCCCCTCCACCCGGCGGCAGCCGTGGCGCTGCGCCAGCTCGCGCAGGAAGCGCGCGTACAGCGCCGCATCCATGTGGTAGGCGTAGTTGACGTGGTGGCCGGGCAGGTGGGAGAAGCGGTCCTGGTGCGCGGCCTGCAGCTCGATGCAGTAGTCGGCGTAGTCGCTGGCCAGGCCCTCGTGCCGGCCGCGCAGCCAGAAGTGCTGGAACCCGGCCGACCAGTGGTCGCGCCCGCTGGTGCCGAAAGAATGGATGTAGCGGTGACCCGGTGCCCTCCAGTTCTCGAAGGAGATGCCCAGCTTGACCGTCCCCTGCACCGCGGCCAGGTAGTCCTGCTCGGCGATCCCCAGCAGGCGGTGGAAGGTCACCAGCGGCGGGATGGTGGCCTCGCCCACGCCCACCGTGCCGATCTCCTCCGACTCGACCAGGGTGATGTCCAGCACCTTGCCCAGCGTGCGCGACAGCGCGGCGGCGGCCATCCAGCCGGCGGTGCCACCGCCGGCGATGACCACGCGGCGGACCGGGGTGTCGGGCAGGGATGCATCGCTCATCGGGATCCTCGTTGTCCAAGCCGTTGCAGCAGCTTCGCGCGCAGGCGTCGCGCGCGTGCCTCGTCCAGCCGGCCGAGCACGCCGCGCGCCGGTTCCGGCACGTGGCCGGCCGCCGCGTCCGCGTCCTCGCCGAACACGTAGTGGTCGAACACGTCCTGCCACAGCGCGCGCTGGTGGGGCGGCAGCCCGCGCACGCTGGCGATGGCCAGCATCAGCGCGTCCACCGGGTTGTCCATCCATGCCGGCACCCGGCGCCACCAGTAGTTCACCAGCACGTTGAAAGCTTCCATCCCTTCCATGTGGTGCCACCACATCGAGGGGATGAACACCGCGTCGCCCGGGCCGAGGTCGGCGCACAGCGCATGGCGCAGGGCCTCGGCGAAGCGCGGGAAGCGCGCGAAGTCCGGCGCGGCGAAGTCGACCAGGCTCACCGGCTGCCCCGCTGGAGTGAATTCCAGCGGGCCGACGTAGAGGTTGCGCAGCTGCTGCGGCGGGAACAGCGTCACGCGCCGGCGCCCGGCGACCACGCAGGCGATGTTCTCCGGCAGGTCCTGGTGGGCGGCGATGCGGCTGCGGTTGCCGATCCAGATGCTGGCCAGCGGATCCTGGCCCGGCAGGGCCAGGTCGTTGCCGGCGCGGAAGCCCGGCAGCCAGGTGTCGACCGTGGTCGAGGCGACGTAGATCGCCGGCGGCCGCTCGTGGCCGAGGTAGTTGCGCAGGGTGGCCAGGGCCACGCCCAGCGGCACCTGCTCGCGGCGGAAGTTGAAGCCCGCCAGCGCGTCGTCGTAGAAGAAGCGGCCTTCGATCCCCGGCGGGCCGACCGTGGCGGTCACCGGTGGCGCGCCGGGGCGCTCCAGGCCCTGCAGGTAGGCGATCGCGGCTCGCGCCGATTCGCGCGCGGCGGCCACCGCGGGCCAGTGCGCGACCAGCCCGCGCAGCACCACCGGCGACGCACCATGCAGCACCGCGTCCGGGACCACCCCGGGCGCGGCGGTGATCTCCGGGATCGCGGCGCCCGCCACCGGCGCGGCCGCGTGCTCGTCGCGATGCAGGACCTGCTCGTCCACGGGCGCGCGCTCCAGGGTCGGCGATGCCGGCATCGTGCCGCATCGCGCCGGGCCAAAGAAAGGCCGCCGGGTCCTTCCGGCGGCCGAGTGGGACCGCCGCGCCAGGAGAGGGGGCGCGGCCGGTGCTGCAGGATCAGAACCGGTAGCGCAGGCCGAACATGTAGCGCGGGCCGGTCTGGGTGGCGTAGCGCACCATGTTCGAGTGGCGGGCGTGGATGCGCTGGGTCTGGTCGGTGAGGTTGATGCCTTCCAGGCTCAGCACCAGGTTGTCGGTGACCGAGTAGCTGACGATCGCGTCGAGCTGGCCGTATGCCTCGGTCCAGTTCGGGTTCGGGCCCTGGCCGCCGATGCCGTTGAAGAACTCGTCGCGCCAGTTGTACGCCGCGCGGACCTGCCACCTGTCCTTGTCGTAGAACGCGACCAGGTTGGCGGTGTCGCTCAGGCCGACCATCGGGTACTGGGTCTCCAGGCTGGTGTTGTCGAAGGTCAGGCCAGAATCGACCTTGGTGTAGTTGGCCGCCAGGCCGAGGCCGCTCTCGCCGAACACGTGCTGGACGTTGACTTCGAAGCCGTCGACATGGTCGCGGCGCTGGTTGACCGGCACGGTGATGTCGAAGCCGGCCACCGGGTCGCCGGGGCGGCCCTCGATGGTGCCGGTCATCTGCCCGGCCGAGTTGAGCCCGGTGTAGTTGACGCCCGGCTGGCCGTCGAAGTTGGTGAAGATGTAGTCGCGGATGCAGGGCAGGTCGGTCTGGCCGCAGCCGCCGGTGGAGATGGCCGCGTTCCAGTAATCGCCGCCCACCGGGGTGTGCAGGTCGAACGGCGACTCGCGCAGGATCGTGCTGCTGATGAAGTTCTCGACGTTCTTGCGGAAGTAGCCGGCGGAGACGTAGCTGGCCTCGCCGTAGTACCACTCCAGCGACAGGTCGAAGTTCTGCGACTTCAGCGGCTCCAGCGCGGGGTTGCCGCGGCTGCCGTTGCCGCCGACGGCGCGGACGATGTTGTCCAGGCGCTGGCCGCCCTGGATGTCCTGCCAGCCCGGACGGCCGATGGTCTCGCTGTAGCTGCCGCGCAGCACCAGGTCGTCGCGCAGGTGCAGGGCCAAGTCGAGGTTGGGCAACAGGTAGTCGTACTCGCCCTCCAGCTCGGTGAAGCCCTGCTCGTCGGCGTACTGCACGTACATCTCGTTGGCCGCCACCCAGCTGATGCCGGTGGGAATGCGCACCAGCGCGGCCGACTCGACCTCGGTCTCCTCGTAGCGCACGCCCACGGCCACGTCCAGCGGCATCGACCCGTCGAAGCGGGTGGTCCACTGCAGGTAGGCGCTGCGCGATTTCTCGGTGGTGCGCAGGTCGTCGGTATAGTCCGGGCGCATCTCGTAGCAGGTCGGGCAGGGCTGGCCGTTGGGCTGCGGGATCTCCGCCGCGCGCTGGCGCAGGCGTTCGAAGTCGAACACCAGGAAGCCGTCGGTCCAGTCCGGGTGGCCGGAATTGCCGAAGGCGTCGAAGTAGCGCGACATGTGGTCCAGGTACCAGATGCTGTCGTCGTAGTCGCCCGGGCTGCCGAGGCCGCCCCAGTTGTCGGCCTGCATCACCGAGGCCGCGGTACGGTTGTTCACCTCGGTGGCGGAAACGCCGAAGTCCAGGCCGGAGTACTCGCCGAACTCGAACCGGCCGCGCGCCTGCAGCTGCTCGACCTCGGAGCGGTTGTAGCTGTTCTGGAACACCGAGCCGGTGACCACGGCGTCGGCGGCGCTCACCTCGTCCATGCCTGGCGGCAGGACCACGTTGACGATCGGGATCTCGCCGCTGTAGTCGACCGACGTCGTGCCGCGCACGAACGCGGCCACGCCCAGCACGCCGGCCGAGCCGTAGGGGCCGTCCGGGCGCGATTCGGACTTGGCCTTGTGGTAGTCGAAGTCCAGGCTCAGCGCGTCGTTGACCTCCCACTCCACGTTGAAGCCCAGCGAGTCGCCGCGGTTCTTCGTGGCCAGCTGCATGCCGCCCATCGACAGGTCGCTGTTGCCGGCCGGGATGTCTTCCGAATACCAGGTCGGCGCGGCGACCGGGCCGTCGGTCCAGGAGCTGTCGCCGGGCTGGTAGTTGAACCACACCGACAGTTCGCTGCGCTGCTGCTGCACCTTGTTCTCGATGTAGCTGTAGTCCAGGGTCGCGGTGACCGCGTCGCTGGGCGCCCACTGCAGGGTGACGTTGGCATTGGTGCGCTGGCGCTGGACGCCGTTGACGCTGTAGCCGGTGTTCTGCGGCCGGGCGTAGATGTCGTCCGCGCCGGGGCGGTTCTCGATGCGGTCATACCCGGGCTCGCCGGGCAACGGCAGGCGGGTGCCGCGGGTGGCGTCGTCGCCGGCGACGGTCAGCCAGCCATCGGCCACCGAGGCCTGGGAGTAGCCGGAGTCGCGCTCCTGGTAGCTGCCGCTGACCAGCACGCCGAAGGTGTTGTCGGCGAAGGTCTGGCTGAAGATGCCCGACAGCTCGCCGGTGAACTTGCTCCCACCGAAGCTCCGCGGCAGGTTGTCGACCGAGGTGTCGTGCACCGCCTTGGCGCCGACGCTGCCCAGGAACTCGCCGATCTCGAGCGGCCGTGCGGTCTTGACGTTGAGGGTTGCGCCGATGCCGCCGGTGGGCAGGTCGGCGCGCCCGGTCTTGTGCACCTCGATCGCGGAGATCGCCTCGGCGGCGAGGTTGGCGAAGTCGAACGAGCGCGAGTTGGTGGTGCCGCCGCCGCCGGCGCCGAGGTTGGAGGCCGGCATCTGGCGGCCGTTGAGCAGCACCAGGTTGTAGTCCGGGCTGATGCCGCGCACGGTCACCTTGGAGCCTTCGCCGCTGCTGGTGCGGTCGATCGACACGCCGCTGATGCGCTGCAGGGCCTCGGCCAGGTTGGTGTCGGGGAACTTGCCGATGTCCTCGGCGACGATGCCGTCGACCACGCCCTGGGCGTCGCGCTTGAGGTTCATCGAGGACGCCAGGCTGGCGCGGATGCCGGTCACCACGACCGTATCCAGTTCGCTCACCTGGTCGGTGGCTGGCGCCTCCTGCGCCAGGGCCTGGGTGGCGGGGGGCGCCAGCGCCACCAGCAGGGCGGTGGTCAGCAGGCGGCGGCGCGGCGGCGCGACTACACGGAAACGCATCATGGATCCTTCCCCTCTCTGTCGGCGTTGGGTTGGGTGGACAGGCGCGCTGCGCCCGACGGGGCCGGATTTGGAGATCTGCTGACAGCGTTGTCAAGCCAAAAATGCAAAATAGACCGAT
>JBQGEI010000403.1:0-8090 GCA_052039535.1 Pseudoxanthomonas sp. | reverse complement strand
GAGTTCATGCGGATGCGGTCGCCCAGCAGCGCGCCGCCGCTGCGGCGGCGGGTCGGGTCCACCGACAGCACGGCGATGCGCATGGCCGGGAAGCAGGCCAGGAAGCGGTTGAGCAGCTCGTCGGTGACGGAGGATTTGCCGGCGCCGCCGGTGCCGGTGATGCCGATGACCGGCGGCGCGGCCTCGCCCTCGCCGTGCGGGCGGGCCCAGCCGCGGCGCATCAGCGCCAGCTCGGCCTCCGCGTAGGTGCCGTCCTCGATCGCGCTGAGCATGCCGGCGATGCCGGTCTCGTCGATGGCGGCGGTAGCGTGCGCTGTGGCGTCGCCCTCGCCGGCCATGTGCAGGGCGTCGGCATTGGCCGCAGGCACGTGCGGGGTGGCGTCGCGGGACGCACGCGCGGCGCCGGCGCGAGCGACCACGTCCTCGATCATCTCCACCAGCCCCATCTTCATGCCGTCGTTGGGGTGGTAGATGCGCTCGACGCCGTAGGCCTCCAGCTCGCGGATCTCCTCCGGGGTGATGGTGCCGCCACCGCCGCCGAACACGCGGATATGCGCGGCGCCCTTCTCGCGCAGCATGTCCACCATGTACTTGAAGTACTCGACGTGGCCGCCCTGGTAGCTGGACAGGGCGATGGCGTCGGCATCCTCCTGCAGCGCGGCGCGGACCACGTCCTCCACGCTGCGGTTGTGGCCGAGGTGGATGACCTCCGCGCCCTGGGCCTGGATCAGCCGGCGCATGATGTTGATCGCCGCGTCGTGGCCGTCGAACAGGCTGGCCGCGGTGACGAAGCGCAGCGGCGTGGTGTCGGGGCCGGGCGCGGAGGCAGGCGGGTGGCTGGCGGCGGTGTCGGGGCGGGCCCCGGGGAGATGGCGGACGGGCGTGCTCATGCGGACACCGGCAATCAGGGACGTGGCTCGATTCTAGGTGCTTGCATCCGAAACTGATTGTGCACTGCAGCGCCGAGCCCGCGCGCGACGGGCTGGCATGGGGCGACGGAACCGGCCCGTGGCCTCGCGCCCCGTTCGGGTGATCGCGGGGCACCGCCCTGCTCTCCCTCTATGAAGCGCGGCAGCCGGCGAATACATCCAGCGCGGGCCGGTAGACCGCGGTCTGCACCTCGAACAGGCCCAGCATCGAGTGGTAGAGGTTGTCGTGGCTGTAGGCGACCTTCTCCGCGCGGTAGCGCAGGCAATCCAGGTTCAGGCGCGCACCGCGGGCGAACTGCGGCGAGAACCACATCAGCAGCGGCACGTGGGTCTGCTCGTCGGGGGCGAGGAAGTACGGCGTGCCGTGCAGATACAGCCCGTGCTCGCCCAGCGACTCGCCGTGGTCGGAGACGTAGATCATCGCCACGTCGCGCTGGCCGGCGTAGCCCTCCAGCAGGTCGATGGTCTGGCCGAGCATGCGGTCGGTGTAGACCAGGGTGTTGTCGTAGGTGTTCAGCAGGGCCTGGCGGCTGCAGTGCTGGATGCGGTTGCTGTCGCAGGTGGGGGTGAAGGCGCGGGCATCGTCGGGATAGCGCTGGGAATAGGTGGGCCCGTGGCTGCCGAGCTGGTGCAACACCACCAGCGCGTCGCCGGGCATGGCGTCGATCCGTTCCTGCAGCTGGTGCAGCAGCACCGCGTCCAGGCAGGTGCCGTCACGGTTGACGCAGTGGCCGGGCACCTTCAGCGCGGGCATGTCCTCGGTGGGCACGCGCGCGCATACGCCCTTGCAGCCGCCGTTGTTGTTGTTGCGCCAGCGCACCTGCACGCCGGTGCGCTGGAGGATGTCCAGCAGGTTTTCCTCGGTCGCCGCGCGCACCGCTTCGTATTCGGTGCGGATCCAGCGCGAGAACATGCACGGCACCGAGATGGCGGTGGCGGTGCCGCACGAGGACACGTGCAGGAAGCTGATGATGTCGCGCCGGCGCGACAGCACCGGGTTGGTGTCGCGCGGGTAGCCGTTGAGCTGCAGGTTGGACGCCCGGGCCGTCTCGCCCACCACCAGCACCACCAGCTTCGGGCGCTGGCCGGCCGCTGCGGCCGGGCGGGTGGCGTCCTGCGCCACCGGGCGCAGCGGCTGGGCACCCTCGCTGTGCTTGCGCACCAGATAGCCGTGGGTGTTGCGCACGAAGTTGAAGGGCAGCACCTGGTCGCGGATCTGCCGGTTGTTGCGCAGCAGGGAGGCGTAATCCTTGTAGAACGGCCCGGCCACGGCGGCCAGTACCAGCAGCGAGAGCGCGGCGTTGCCCGCCCATCCCAGCAGGGCCTGCCACCGGCCGCGGGCCGGCCGGGTGCGCAGCAGCAAGGTGCCGATGGCCGGCAGCACGCCCAGCACCACGACGGTGAGCACCAGCGGCAGGGAGAGGTAGGAGCCGAGCTCGGCCTGGTTGGTCTCGAACACGTTCTGGACCATGCTGCGGTCGATCAGCACGTTGTAGTGGAGCATGAAGTAGGTGCAGCACGCGCTGACCACCACCAGCAGCGCCAGCAGCGGGCGCCGCAGGTACGGCAGCGCCAGCACCGGGGTGAGCAGCAGGTTGAACACGCAGAACAGGAACAGCGGCAGGCTGGCCAGGAACAGCACGCTGCGCAGCCCGTCCAGTTCCAGGTGCGACCAGAGGGTGCGCCAGAGCACCAGGTTGCCGATGGTGGTGAAGAAGAACGCGGCCATCCAGGTCAGCTGTACCGGGCTGGGCCGCCATGGGGCAGGTCGATTGGACACGCAGGATTTCCGCTGGATAAAGCGGGCGCAGTCTTGGAAACCGCGTGTCAGGATGTTGTTAGACTTCCGCGCGCCATGACCCGCCTGCTCATCATCGAAGACAACCCCGAACTGGTCGCCAACCTGTATGCCTTCTTCGAGCCGCTGGGTTACGTGCTGGACGATGCACGCGACGGCGCCACCGGCCTGCGCATGGCCACGCAGAACGATTACGACGCCATCCTGCTGGACCTGATGCTGCCGCGTCTGGATGGCATGACCCTGTGCCAGCAGTTGCGCGAGGAGTTCCAGAACCCGGTGCCGGTGCTGATGCTGACCGCGCGCGATCCGGTGGACGACCGCGTGCAGGGCCTGGCGCTCGGCGCCGACGATTACCTGGTCAAGCCGTTCTCGCTCAAGGAGCTGGACGCGCGCATCAAGGCGCTGGTGCGCCGCGCGCAGGGGCAGCAGGTGCAGGGCACGGTGGCCTGGGCCGACCTGACCGTGGACACCCGGCTGGCACGGGCATGGCGCCAGGGCAAGGCCATCAACCTCACCCCCAGCACCCACAAGCTGCTGCTGTGCCTGGTGCGCGCGGCGCCGGACGTGGTCCGCAAGCAGGCGCTCGAATACCTGCTGTGGGGCGACGACCCGCCGGACAGTGGCGCCCTGCGCACCCATGTGCACGAGCTGCGCCAGCAGGTGGACCGGCCGTTCGACCAGGCGCTCATCGAGACGGTGCACGGTACCGGCTGGCGCCTGGCCGCAGCGGGTGGCGCCGTGGCCCCCTAGCCCACTCCACCCCGCGCCGGCGCCCATGAAATCCGTCCTCCGCACGACCTCGCTGCGCACCCGCATCACGGTCTCGTTCGTGCTGCTGATGGTGGCGGTGATGGGGTTCGTCGTGCTGGCCGAGCAGCTGGACTACGACGACCTGCGCGCCTACGTCATCTCCGAGACCCTGCACAGCGAGATGCACCGGGTGGAAACGGACATCGCCCGCGGCGTCACGCCGGCCATGCCCGACGGCAGCCGGCTGTACGACGCCGGCGACGTCCCGGCCGACCTGCGCGCCTACCCGCCCGGCTACCACACCGTCGGCCAGGCCGACGTCTGGCACCTGATGGTGTTCGACATCGGCCCGCAGCGTTACTACCTGCTGCAGGACGCGGCCTCGTACGCCTACCTGGAACACGTGATCGACGGCTATGCTGCCGTGGTCATCCTGCTGTGCATCCTGTGCGCGTTCTGGATCGGTCGGCTGACCGCCGAGCGGGTGATCGCGCCGATCACCCGGCTGGCCGAGGCGGTGCAGCGCAAGGAGAAGCCCTTCCCCTTCCAGGAGGCGCGCGACGAGATCGGCGTGCTGGCGCGGGCGTTCTCCCAGCACAGCGACGAGGCCGAGCAGTTCCTGCAGCGCGAGCGCTGCTTCGTGGGCGATGCCAGCCATGAGCTGCGCACGCCGCTGGCGATCATCGCCGGCGCGGCGGAGACCATCGCCCACCAGCTGCCGGCCGACAGCCACCTGGTGGCGAGCGCGCAGCGGATCCTGCGCACCACCGACGAGATGCAGCGGCAGCTCTCCTGCCTGCTGCTGCTCTCGCGCGACCCGCACGGCCTGGCGCGCACGGACGTGGCGCTGCGTCCGCTGATCGAAGAGTGCATGGAGCGCTGCCGGCCCTGGCTGGCGGGCAAACCGGTCGAGCTGGTGCTGGATGCACCCGGGGACATCCATGTGCACACCAACGCCGAACTGGCGCGCAGCGTGGTGTTGAACCTGATGCGCAATGCCTGCCAGTACACCGACCAGGGCCAGGTGCGTATCGCGCTGGACAGCACCACCCTGCGCATCGCCGATACCGGGCCGGGCCTGCCGCCGAGCATCGACCCGCAGCAGTTCCAGCGTTTCCAGGCCGGCTCCCGCCGCAGCGGCGAGGGCCTGGGGCTGTCCATCGTGCAGCGCGTGGTGGAGCACCTGGGCTGGCGCATGACCGTGGAGAGTTCGGAGCACGGCTGCCGCTTCACCCTGGACTTGCACGGCGCGGCGTAGGCGCACCGCCAGGTGCGCGACCTGCGGGCGTGGCGGGCGCCGGCGCGTGCGCCTGACAACTTCCTGACAACGGCGGGCCCAGGCTGCGCGCAGTTCTGCTGCGCCGAGGAAACCGCATGTCCGCCCCCGCCCCCGCCGGATCCGGCAAGTACCCGCATGGACGCAGTGGCCTGGCGCGGATCGTCCACACCATGCGCCATTCGCGCGACGGCTTCCTGGCCACCGTGCGCGGTGAGGCCGCGTTCCGGCAGCTGCTGGTGCTGCATGGCGCGCTCGCCGGGGTGGCCTGCGTGCTGGAGGTCAGCGCGGTCGAGCGGGCGGTGATGCTGGCGGTGTGCCTCGTCAGCCTGCTCACCGAGCTGCTCAACTCGGCGATCGAAGCGGTGGTGGACCGCATCTCGCTGGAGCTGCATCCCCTGTCCAAGAACGCCAAGGACATGGGCAGCGCCGCCCAGGGCGTGGCCCTGCTCATGGTGGGCGTGGTGTGGGGTGTGATCCTGCTGGGCTGACAGAGGCGGTGGCGTGTGGCCCCGGCACGCCGCACGCCAACCGGGCGGGTGGCGCTGGCGCGCCACGGCCGCCTGCCGGACTCGCGGCCCGGGTTGCCGGCCGTCAGTCCAGCCCGAACGGCAGGTTCGGCGAGGACACCACGCGCTCGCCCACCGGCTCGCCGCGCAGGAAGCGCAGCGCGGCCTCGATCACGGCCGGGTCGCCGGCGATGCGGTGATGGCCCAGCCCGCAGGTGCTGAGCAGGCGCGCGGCCGGCCACAGGCGGGCGTAACGCTCGCCCTCGTCCCAGGGGACGTCGGTGTCCTCCAGGTCGTGGACCACCAGCGCGGGCGTGGCCAGTGACGGCACGTGCAGGTGTGCGCCGAGGCTGTCGACCTGCACGCCGAGGCGGCGCTCGAAGCCCTGCCACATGCGTGCCACCAGCGGCTCGCGCAGGCCGACCATGCGACCGAAGCGGACGCCGGCCGCGCGCATGTCGGCCGCCGGCGCCAGCAGCACCGCCCGTTCGGCGCGCAGGCCGTCACGCAGGGCCAGCGCGGTGGCCGCTCCGCCCAGCGAATGGGCCACCACCGCCGCGGCCGGGCCGTGCGCGGCGGCCACGGCGGCCAGCGCGGCGGCGCATTCGGGCAGGTTGGTCTGGCAGCCGGGGTTGCGGCCATGGCCCGGCAGGTCGAAGGCGACCACGGCGTAGCCGGCCTCGCGCAGCGGCGCCACCCACGGCCGGCAGCGCAGGCCGAAGCTGGACCAGCCGTGGGCGAACAGCACCCACGGCTCGCGCGCCGGGTCGCCCCAGGTGTAGGTCGCCAGGTCATGCCCGCCACTGCGGACCTGGCCGATGCGGGCGTCCTCGCACTCGGCGGCTAGCGCGCGACGACGCGAGCGGGTCATCGGGGTGGCGAAGATCCGCGAGGCCTGGCGCACCGTGGCCGACGGCGCCAGCCAGCCGCCGACCCCGAAGCACCAGCGCACCGGCCAGGGCACGGCTGCATTTAGAACGGTCGTGCTTTTTTGCGGCGATCGTGGCGGGCGGGTGGCCATCCGGGGCTCCAGGGTCAGCGGGGGGAGGAAGCCGGGACGGCGGCGCCGGCCCGGTAACGGTCGAACAGGTCCTGCACCGCGCGGCGCGCCAGCGCCGGGGCCTGCGCCGGCTGGTGCAGGCGCAGGTGGTGTAGGCCGTACAGGATGCCGTGCAGCTCGAACGCCAGCAGCACCGGATCGGCCCCGGCACGCAGGTGGCCCTCGTCGATGGCCATGGCCGCCGCCCGCTCGACCGCCTGGCGCCAGCGCTCCATCAGGTCGGCGACGTGGTCGCGCATCGGGCCGGGGCGGCCGTCGTATTCGGTGGCCGCGCCGAGGAACACGCAGCCGTCGGGATGATCGACCACCCAGCGGATCCAGCCGTCGACCATCGCCTCCAGCCGCGGCAGGCCGCGCGGCAGGCGCAGCGCGGGCGCCATCACCCGGCCGGTGAACTGCGCGGCGGCCCAGTCCAGGGTCTGGCGGACCAGGTCCTCGCGCGAGCCGAAATGGGCGAATACCCCACTCTTGGACATGCCGGCCGCGCTGGCCAGCTCGCCGATGGTCACCCCTTCCAGCCCGACCTTGCCCGCCAGCTCGCAGGCACGCCCGAGCAGCATGTCGCGGGTGCTGGCGCCCTTGGCGGTGGCAGGTGCGGGGAGATTCATGCCCGCAAAATAGCACGACCGTTCGCATGTGCAAGCGGTGTCGCGGCCGCGTGGCGCGCTGGGGGTAGAATGGCCACCGCGACGCACGCCCCCTGACCCGGCCCCGTCGCTTTTTTGTTTCCGGCCCGCGCCGCAGCGCCGCCGGGAACGCCGTCCGTCCATGCGCGACCCCAAGCGGAGCCCGCCCATGCTGTTCGAAACACTCGCCACCTCCGGCCACGAGCAGGTGGTTTTCTGCAACAACCCGGATATCGGCCTGAAGGCCATCATCGCCGTGCACAACACCGTGCTCGGCCCGGCGCTGGGCGGCGTGCGCATGCGCCCTTACGCCAACGAGGCCGACGCGGTGCGTGACGTCCTGCGCCTGAGCCGCACGATGACCTACAAGAACGCGCTGGCCGGGCTGAACGTGGGCGGCGGCAAGGCCGTGATCATCGGCGACCCGCACAAGGACAAGACCGAGGCGCTGTTCCGCGCCTTTGGCCGGGCGGTGGACGCCCTGGGCGGCCGCTACATCACCGCCGAGGACGTGGGCACCGACGTCAACGACATGGAGCTGGTGTACCTGGAGACCGAGTACGTCACCGGCGTGCACCAGGCGCACGGCGGCTCGGGCGATCCGGCGCCGTTCACCGCCTACGGCACGCTGCAGGCGCTGATGGCGAGCCTGCAGCGCAAGCTGGGCCACGAGGAGATCGGGCGCACGAGCATCGCGCTGCAGGGTCTGGGCCACATCGGCATGGAGCTGGTGAAGCTGCTGCGCGAGCGCGGCGCCAAGCTGTATGTCAGCGACCTGGACCCGGCGCGGGTGCAGCTGGCGGTGGCCGAGCATGGCGCCGAGGCGGTGGACGCCAGCGAGATCCACCGGGTGGAGGCGGACGTGTTCGCGCCCTGCGCGATGGAGGGGGCGATCGACATGGAGATGCTGGACCAGCTGAAGGCGAAGATCGTCTGCGGCTCGGCCAACAACCAGCTCGCCAGCCACGCGGTCGGCGACGAGCTGCACCGGCGCGGCATCCTGTTCGCGCCGGATTACGTGGTCAACGCCGGCGGGGTGATGAACGTGTCGCTGGAGATCGACGGCTACAACCGCGAGCGGGCGATGCGGCTGATCCGCAGCATCTACCACAAC
Organism: Pseudoxanthomonas sp.; assembly: GCA_052039535.1. Classification (GTDB taxonomy): domain Bacteria; phylum Pseudomonadota; class Gammaproteobacteria; order Xanthomonadales; family Xanthomonadaceae; genus Pseudoxanthomonas. The sequence continues at coordinate 25 of JBQGEI010000403.1, read as the reverse complement.
ACCGCAAAGGTGTTCGACCTGTCCG
>JBQGEI010000402.1:0-2381 GCA_052039535.1 Pseudoxanthomonas sp. | reverse complement strand
TCCGAAGTGCTGCTGATGCTGGCCATGCCGTTCCTGTTCGTGCGGCTGGGGGTCAAGACCATGCTGGCGGTGGGCATGGCGGCGTGGGTGCTGCGCTACGTGATGTTCGCCTTCGGCGATGCGGACGCGGGCTTTGCCCTGCTGGTGATCGGCATCGTGCTGCACGGCATCTGCTACGACTTCTTTTTCGTCACCGGCCAGATCTACACCGATGCACACGCCGGCCCGGGCTTCCGCAGCAGCGCGCAGGGCTTCATCACCCTGGCCACCTACGGCGTGGGCATGCTGATCGGCACCTTCCTGTCCGGCGCGGTGGTCGAGTACTTCACCACCGAGGCCGGGCCGGACTGGCAGCGGATCTGGCTGTTCCCGGCCGGGGTCGCGTTCGTGGTGCTGGTGGCCTTCCTGTTCCTGTTCCGCGAAGGGCGGGCGGCCACGTCCGCGGCTTCGCACGTACGTTGAGGAACCTGCGATGACGACCCTCGGAGTGGCCATCGTCGGCACCGGGATGATCGGTGCGGTGCATCGCCGCGCCGCGATCCTGGCCGGCGCCACCGTGCGCGGCGTGGTCGGCTCCTCGCCGGAGCGTGCCCGCGAGGTGGCGCAGGCCTGGGGCGTGGCGCGCGGATACGCCGGCATCGAGGAGGCCATCGCCGACCCGCAGGTGCAGGTGGTGCACGTGTGCACGCCCAACCACCTGCACCGCCCGATGGCGCAGGCCGCGCTGGAGGCGGGCAAGCACGTGGTCTGCGAGAAGCCGCTGGCCACCACCCTGGAGGACGCCCGCGCGCTGGCCGCGCTGGCCGCCTCGACCGGTCAGGTGGCGACAGTGCCCTTCGTCTACCGCTACCACCCGGTGGTGCGCGAGGCGCGGGCGCGCATCGCCGCCGGCGAACTGGGTCCGCTGCGCCTGATCCACGGCAGCTACCTGCAGGACTGGCTGCTGGATCCGGCCAGCAACAACTGGCGGGTCGACCCGGCGCTGGGCGGCGACTCGCGCGTGTTCGCCGACATCGGCTCGCACTGGTGCGACCTGGTGGAGTGGGTGGGCGGCGAGCGGATGGCCGAGGTCAGCGCGGTGTTCCAGACCGTCATCGCCGAGCGCGGCGTGGCCACCGCCACCAGCTTCAGCACTCCGGCGGCCGGTGGCCGGACCGAGGCGGTATCCAGCGAGGACGTGGCCGCGGCGATGTTCAGGACCGGCAATGGCACCCTGGCCACGGTGACGGTCAGCCAGGTCTCGGCCGGGCGCCGCAACCGCCTGTGGTTCGAGATCGATGGCGCGAAGGCCAGCGTGGCCTTCGACCAGGAGGACTGCGAGCGGCTGTGGATCGGCCATCCGGACCAGCGCGAGGAGGTGTTCGTGCGCGGACCCGGCGCCGGCAGCGCCGAGCAGCGGCGCCTGTCGGTGCTGCCGGCCGGCCACGCGCAGGGCTATGCCAACTGCTTCGAGGCCTTCGTGGCCGATACCTACCAGGCGATCGCGCGCGAGCGGCCCGAAGGCCTGCCGACGTTCGAGGACGGCCTGCGTTCGGCCCTGATCGTCGATCGCGTCATCGCCTCGGCCAGGTCGCGAGCATGGACGCCGATCGGCTGATCTCCCGTGGCGCGGCGGGCCGCTGCCCGTATGCGCCGGTGGCACCCGGGCGCGCCTGCCGCGTGGCCCGCACTTCGTTCCCTCACCCAGATCGCCGGAGGACCTCATGACCATACGTACCCTGCGCAGGATCGCGGCCACCGCCGTCCTGCTGTGCCTGGCCCTGCCTGCCGCTGCCCAGGCGGGCACCGCCGACGCCGCGCCCATCGCCGTGCAGATGTACACGCTGCGCAGCATCGAGCCGCTGGAGCAGCGCCTGGAGACGGTGCACGACGCCGGCGCGCGGGCGGTGGAACTGGTCGGCACCCAGGACGTCAGCGCCACCGAGCTGAAGCAGCTGCTGGAGAAGCACTCGATCCGTCCGATTTCCGCGCACGTCGCGCTGGCCGACCTGCGCAGCGACCTCGACGGGGTGGTCGCTTTCCACCGCGCGATCGGCAACTCCGTGCTGGTGGTGCCGTACCTGCAGGAGGCCGAACGGCCGGCCGACGCCGAGGGCTGGCGTGCGCTGGGCCGTGAACTGGGCGCACTGGCGGCGCGGCTGCAGCCGATGGGCATGCGCCTGGCCTACCACAACCACGACTTCGAGCTGGTCGCGTTCGATGGCACCCCGGCGCTGGACCTGCTGTTCGAGGCGGCCGGCCCGGCCCTGGAAGTCGAGCTGGACCTGGCCTGGGTGGCGCGCACCGGCAACGACCCGGTGGTCTTCCTCGACCGCTACAGGGGCCGGGTGTTTGCGGTCCACGCCAAGGACAACGCCGCACCCGGACAGGGCGAGGAGGAG
>JBQGEI010000401.1:0-3313 GCA_052039535.1 Pseudoxanthomonas sp. | reverse complement strand
GAGGCGTGCATCCGCATCGGCTACCGCGGCGCGGGCACGTTCGAGTTCCTGTACGAGAACGGCCGCTTCTACTTCATCGAGATGAACACCCGCATCCAGGTCGAGCACCCGGTGACGGAAATGGTCACCGGCATCGACCTGGTGGCCGAACAGCTGCGCATCGCCTCGGGCCGGAAGCTGTCGATCCGGCAGGAGGACGTGGTGCTGGAGGGCCACGCCATCGAATGCCGGATCAACGCCGAAGACCCGGAAACCTTCTTCCCGAGCCCCGGCCTGATCCAGCACTTCCATGCTCCGGGTGGCCCGGGCGTGCGCGTGGACACCCACATCTACGAGGGCTACCGCGTGCCGCCCAACTACGATTCGATGATCGGCAAGCTGATCGTGCACGGCCCGGACCGCGAGACGGCCATCTGCCGCATGCGCGTGGCGCTGAGCGAAATGGTGGTCGACGGCATCAAGACCAACATCCCGCTGCAGCAGCGGATCATGCGCGACAAAGGCTTCCAGGCCGGCGGCCAGAACATCCACTACCTGGAAAAGCGCCTGGCCGAGCGCAAGAACCAGTCCATCGCGCTGGGCTGAGCCTCCGCGGCAGGGCGACGGGAGGGCCGGCATTGCCGGCCCTTTCCATGTGCGGCCGCCGCGGCGGGTGCGTGAGACAATCGCGCCCCCTTCTCCCACCGCGTGCCTTCCATGCCCTACCTTGAACTGAGCCTGCGCAGCACCGAGGCCGAGCAGCCGCGCTACGAGCGCGCGCTGGAGGACGTGGGTGCGCTGTCGGTGACGTTGCTGGACGCCGACGCCGACACGCCTAACGAGCGCGCGATCCTGGAGCCCGGCGTGGGCCAGACCCCGGTGTGGAAGTCGCTGGTGCTGACCGCGCTGTTCGAGTCCGACACCGACGCCCTGGCGCTGCTGGCGGCGCTGGAATCCTTCGATCCGGAACTGGACTGGAGCGTGGCCTCCTTCCGCGCGGTCGAGGACCAGGACTGGGAGCGGGTGTGGCTGGACCAGTTCCAGCCGATGCGCTTCGGCGAGCGCACCTGGATCGTGCCCTGGAACCACGAGCTGCCGGCGCAGGCCGACCGCGCCGACGCGGCGGTGGTGCGCCTGGATCCGGGCCTGGCCTTCGGCTCCGGCACCCATCCCACCACCGCCCTGTGCCTGCGCTGGCTCGACGGCCTGGCCAGCGAGGGCCTTCTGGGCGGGACGCGGATACTGGATTTCGGCTGCGGCTCGGGCATCCTGGCGCTGGCCGCGCTCAAGCTCGGCGCGGCCCAGGCGGTCGGCGTGGATAACGATCCGCAGGCACTGCAGGCGACCATGGACAACGCCGTGCGCAACGGGGCCGAGGGCCGCATGGCCGTGTACCTGCCGGAGGACGAGCCGGCGGCGACGTATCCGGTGGTGGTGGCCAACATCCTGGCCTCGGCCCTGGACGCGCTGGCCGCGGTGCTGGCCGCGCGCGTGGCGCCTGGCGGGCGCATTGCCCTGTCGGGCATCCTGCAGGGCCAGGAGGGCGAGCTGCTGGAGCGCTACGCGCCGTGGTTCGATGCGCTGCAGGTGAGCGTCGACGGCGACTGGGTGCGGATCGACGGCGTGCGCCGCTGAGCCTCCTGCGCGCACGCCGGCCGCATGGTTGAATAGCGCCATGTTCACCGCCTGCCCGCACTGCAACTTCCTGGTCACCCACGCACCGCGCCAGTCGCGGCCGTCGGCCTGCCCGCGCTGCAGCCAGGCATTGTCCGGCGCCACCGGCGAGGACCCCACTGCAGGCACCCCCTCCACCACTCCGTCCTCCGGGGCGATGCCCGCGGCGGATGCGCCGCCGCTGGCCACCTTGCTGGCAGCACCCGCCGGCACGCCGCCGGTGCCTGGCGGCCCAATGCCGCCTCCGACCCAGGCGCCCGGTGCACCCGTGACCGCGGCCGCCCCCCCAGCCGTGTCGGCGATCCCCACTGCGCCCGCCGCCGCGATGGCGACTTCCGCGCCCGGGCGCGGCGCGGGCCTGGCGCGCTGGCAATGGCCGCTGGTGGGCGCCCTGGCCCTGCTGCTGGGGCTGCAGGTACTGTTGGCCGACCGCGAGCGGCTGGCGGCCGATGCCCAATGGCGACCGCTGGTCGAGCGTGCCTGCGCGCTGTTCCGGTGCCAGCTGCCGCCGTGGCACGATCCCGCGGCGTTCACGATGTTCGATTCCAGCGTCCGCGCCGGCCAGTCCCCCGGTACGCTGCGGGTGGATGCGACCTTCCGCAACGACGCGCCGTGGCCGCAGGCATGGCCGGTGCTGCAGCTGTCGCTGGCCGACGCCGACGGCCGCACCACCGGCAGCGGCCTGTTCGCGCCGGAGCAGTACCTGGCCGGTGCGCCCGAAGGCCTGCTTGCACCGGGACAAAGCGCGCATGTCACCTTCATGGTGCGCGAACCGGCGGCTGGCACCGTCGCCTTCAGCTTCCGGTTCCACTGAGTCGCAGGTCCAATGGCAGGCACCTGCCTGCCGCGCTAGACTCCCCTGCCCGCTCGATGCACGCGCATCACCTACGGAATTCCACGTGCAGCAGAACGCTTCCCCTCGTGCCGACGCCAGCCGCGCCACTTCCCGACCGCCGCTGCGCGAGCACGTGGCCCAGTCGGTGAGGCGTTACCTGCGCGACCTCGATGGCGTGGACGCCAATGACGTCTACGAGATCGTCCTGCGCGAGATGGAGATCCCGCTGTTCGTCGAGGTGCTCAACCATTGCGAGGGAAACCAGAGCCGCGCAGCGGCCCTGCTGGGCATCCATCGCGCCACCTTGCGCAAGAAACTCAAGGACTACGGGCTGGCCTGAGCCCGGCGATACCGGCCCGGTGGCGGGCGGCGGCTATAATTCCGCCTCTTTCCGCACCGCTGCCATCCCATGACCGCCGATTTCCTGCCCGTGCGCCGGGCATTGCTGTCCGTTTCCGACAAGACCGGCCTGATCGACCTGGCCCGCGCGCTGGCCGCGCGCAACGTCGAGCTGCTGTCCACCGGCGGCACCGCCAGGGCGATCCGCGAGGCGGGACTGGCCGTGCGTGACGTGTCCGACGCCACCGGCTTCCCGGAAATGATGGACGGGCGGGTCAAGACGCTGCACCCGGTCGTGCACGGCGGCCTGCTTGGCCGCGCCGGCATCGACGAGGCGGTGATGGCGCAGCACGGGATCGGCGCGATCGACCTGCTGGTGCTCAACCTGTATCCGTTCGAGCAGGTCACCGCCGAGGCCGGCTGCACCCTGGCCGACGCGGTGGAGAACATCGACATCGGCGGCCCGGCGATGCTGCGCAGCGCGGC
>JBQGEI010000400.1:0-4628 GCA_052039535.1 Pseudoxanthomonas sp. | reverse complement strand
GCCGGCGGCGGCCCACATCTTGACGCCGGTCAGCAGCAGGAACGCGCCGAACACGTACAGCAGCCAGTGGAACTGGGCCAGCAGCGCGGCGCCGGCGAAGATCAGGACCGCGCGCAGCACGATCGCCAGCAGGATGCCGATCACCAGCACCCGCTGGCGCTGCTCCTCGGGCACGGCGAAGTAGGTCATCAACATCAGGAACACGAAGATGTTGTCGACCGCCAGCGCCTTTTCGACCAGGTATCCGGTCAGGAACTCCAGGCCGACGCGGCGGGCTTCCTCGGCGCCGGCGGCCTGGTCCACGTACCACCACAGCACGGCGTTGAACAGCAGGGCCAGGGCCACCCAGCCCAGGCTCCACCATGCCGCTTCCTTGAACGTCACCTTGTGCGCGCCGCCATGGCGCATCAGCACCAGGTCGGCCACCAGCGCCAGCAGCACCAGGCCGGAGAACCCGGCCCACAGCCATACGTTGCCTATCGTTTCCATTGTTTTTCGTTCCGGCAGGTTGGGGACGGCCGCGGACGCTGGCGGCTGTCGGAACCCTGCTCGGGGATCCGGGGACATGCCTTCGCCATCGCGGCGAAGGTCTTGCTCACGGTCGCTGAGGACCGCCGTGGGACCGGAGCACATGCATGCTCGAAATGACGGCCGCCACGCTGGGAGCTACTCCCCTTCGACGGCGATTGTGCGGGCCGGGCAGGTGGCGGTCAACGACACGCGCCCGGGCGTGTCACCCCCGCGCCACGGCGGCTCGTCGAAGGCGCGCCGGTCGTCACGAACCCCGGGCCGCGCACTGGTGCCGGGGGCTGCCGCGGCCGGCGCGCGGAGGTCCGCAGTCAGCCGCCTGCCAGGGCCTGGGCCAGGTCGGCGACCAGGTCGTCGGCATGTTCCAGGCCCACCGAAAGGCGCAGCAGGCCGCCGGGTGTGGTCGAGGCCGGGCCCTCGATCGAGGCGCGGTGCTCGACCAGCGATTCGGTCGAGCCCAGCGAGGTCGCGTTGGTGAACAGCTTCAGGCGCGCGGCCACCGCCAGGGCCGCCGCGCGGCCGCCGGCCACCTCTAACGACAGCATCCCGCCGAAATCGCGCATCTGCGCCGTCGCCACCGCATGCTGCGGGTGCGAGGCCAGGCCCGGGTAATGCACGGCCGACACCGCCGGTTGCGCGGACAGGAACTCCGCCACCGCGCGTGCGTTGCGGCAGTGCCAGGCCATGCGCGCCGGAAGCGAGCGCACCCCGCGCAGGATCAGCCAGGCCGCGAACGGCGAGGCGGTGGCGCCGGCCAGCAGGCGCAGCTGGTGGCAGGCGGCGGCATGTTCGCCGTCCTCGGCGAAGGACAGCACCCCGCCCATCACATCGCCGTGGCCGCCCAGGTACTTGGTCGCCGAATGCAGCACGATGTCCGCGCCCAGCGCCAGCGGCTGCTGGATCACCGCCGGGGCGAAGGTGCTGTCCACCAGCAGGCGCGCGCCGGCGCCGTGCGCGATCCGTGCCAGCGCGGCGATGTCGCTGACCTTCAGCAGCGGGTTGGACGGCGTTTCCGCCCACAGCAGCACGGTGTCCGGCCTCAGCGCCGCGCGCACCGCGGCCAGGTCGGTGAAGTCGACGATGGTGCATTCCAGGCCCCAGCGCGGGAACTGCTGCGCGGCCAGTGCCCGGAACGAGAAATAGCTGTCGTCGCACAGCAGTACGTGGCCGCCCGCCGGCAGCGCCTGCAGCGCAGTGGCGCCGGCGGCCATGCCGGTGGGAAACAGCAGTGCACGCGCCGCGCCATCCAGCGCCGCCAGTACCTGCTCGGTCTCCTGCTGGGTCGGGTTGTCGTAGCGCTGGTAGAGGAAGCCCTGGGGCAACTGGCCGTCGGGAGTGTGCTCGAAGGTGGTCGCCAGCTGCAGGGGCGGCGACAGCGCGCCGCTGGAAGGATCAGGCCGGCTGCCGGCACGGGCGGCGAGGGTTTCGATGCGGGACATGGCGTCGGTGACCGGGGGCAGGGCGCGGCGGCGCGTAGGCTGCGATGGTACGCGAGCCGGGCGCCCGGTCCGCGCCGTCCGGCGCCGGCATGGCGGTGCCGCGGCACCGGGCGGATAATGTCGCGCCGGCATGTGCCGGCTGCCTTGCACGGATATCCCACCGCCATGAACACCACGACGCCGGCTGCCGGCGACACCGCCTCCCTGATCGACCTCGGCCACCGCTATCTCCTGCCCGTGTACCGGCAGCGCGAGGTGGTCCTGGAGCGGGGCCAGGGCGCGCGGGTGTGGGACAGCGAAGGGCGCGAGTACGTGGACTTCGCCGCCGGCATTGCCGTCTGCGGCCTGGGCCACAACGACCCGGACCTGCACGCGGCCCTGGTCGAGCAGGCCGGCAAGCTGTGGCACACCAGCAACATCTTCTTCAGCGAGCCGCCGCTGCGCCTGGCCGAGGAGCTGGTGACCGCCAGCCGCTTCGCCCAGCGCGTGTTCCTGTGCAACTCCGGCGCCGAGGCCAACGAGGCGGCGATCAAGCTGGTGCGCAAGTGGGCGGCCGACCAGGGCAGGCCGCCGCAGCAGCGGGTGATCGTCACCTTCCGCGGCAGCTTCCACGGACGCACGCTGGCGGCGGTCACCGCCACCGCCCAGCCCAAGTACCAGGAGGGCTACGAGCCGCTGCCCGGTGGCTTCCGCTACGTGGACTTCAACGACATCGTGCAGCTGGAAACGGCGATGGCCGCCGGCGACGTGGCCGCGGTGATGCTGGAGCCGGTGCAGGGCGAGGGTGGGGTGATGCCGGCCGCCGCCGGCTTCCTCAAGCAGGTGCGCGCGCTGTGCGACCGCCACGATGCCCTGCTGGTGCTGGACGAGATCCAGGCGGGCATGGGCCGCACCGGTACCCTGTTCGCGCACTGGCAGGACGACGTGGTGCCGGACATCGTCACCCTCGCCAAGGCCCTGGGCGGCGGCTTCCCGATCGGCGCGATGCTGGCCGGCCCCAAGGTGGCGCAGGCCATGGGCTTCGGCGCCCACGGCACCACCTTCGGCGGCAACCCGTTGGCCGCGGCGGTGGCGCGCGTGGCCCTGCGCAAGCTGGCTTCCCCGCAGGTCGCGGCCAACGTCTCGCGGCAGTCGCGTGCATTGCGCGAGGGCATGGCCGGGATCGGCGGGCACTCCGGGGTGTTCGCCCAGGTGCGCGGCCGCGGTCTGATGCTCGGCGCTGTGCTCGCGCCGGCCTTCGCCGGCCGTGCCGGCGAGGTCCTCGACCTGGCCGCACGCGAAGGCCTGTTGCTGCTGCAGGCCGGCCCGGACGTGGTGCGCCTGGTGCCGGCGCTGAACATCACCGACGCCGACGTGGCCGAAGGCCTCCAGCGCCTGCGAAAGGCGCTGGCCCGGCTCGCCTGATGGTGGGGGCGGAAGTCCCGGCCGCCGCTCAGCCCAGCCCGTGGCGACGCAGCACCCGGCCCAGGGCGCGGGCGTCGCGCACGCTGTCTGCCTGCAGGCCGGCGCGGCGGGCGCCCTGCACGTTGACGAACAGGTCGTCGACGAACAGGGTGTCGGCCGCATTCCAGCCCAGGCGGTCGAGCGCGCGCAGGTAGACCTGCGGGTCGGGCTTGCGGCCGCCCAGGCTGCCACTGCACAGCACCCGGCCTTCCAGCCGCGGGAGCAGCGGCGCGACGATGTGCGGGATGGCGCGGGCCATCAGCTCGCCGTTGTTGGTCAGCACCGCCATGGGCACCGCCGGATCCAGCGCCAGCAGCCGGGCGATGGCCTGCGGATCGGGGTGGCTGGCGGCGATGCGTGCGTCCAGCCACGCCGCCGCATCCACCCGGGCGCCGATCCCCTCGCCAAGCGCGCGCAGGTAGCCGTCCGTATCGACCTGGCCGGCGTCGTAGCGCGCTTCCAGGCCGGAGCCGTACAGCGCCTGCCAGACCTGTTCGAACGCCACGTCCGCATGCGCCGCCAGCCGTGCCACCCGCTGCCCGCGCCGGTAGTGCGCGAGCACGTTGTCGAAGTCCAGCAGCAGCCGGCGTGCGCGGAGGCGGGCCATCCCGGACGTCCGGCGAACGTGCGCCTCAGTGCCCACGGGGCAGGGCGATGCCGCATTTGCGGCAGTGCCAGGCATCGGCCTCGTGGTCGGCCAGGCCGCACCCGGTGCAACGGGCGCGCGCGCGCTGTGGCTGCATCGTGCGCGCCAGCTCGGCGGTATAGATGCCGGTGGGCACGGCGATGATGCTGTAGCCGATCACGATCAGCACCGAGGTCACGAAGCGCCCGAACCCGGTAGCCGGGGCGATGTCGCCGTAGCCGACCGTGCCCACGGTGACGATCGCCCAGTACATGCCCGCGGGAATGCTGGTGAAGCCGTTGGCCGGCCCTTCGACCACGTACATCAGCGCGCCGAAGATGACCACGATCGTGAGCAGGGTCGCGATGAACACGAATATCTTGCGCCGGCTGCGCGTCAGCGCCTGGATCAGCACGCCCGCCTCGCTCGAGTATTCCACCAGCTTCAGCACCCGGAAAACGCGCAGCAGCCGCAGCGCGCGGATCACCGTGAACGAGGCGGTGGCCGGGAACAGCAGCGATAGGAAGGTGGGCAGGATCGCCAGCAGGTCGATGATGCCGTAGAAGCTGAAGGCGTAGCGCAGCGGGCGTTTG
>JBQGEI010000399.1:0-2592 GCA_052039535.1 Pseudoxanthomonas sp. | reverse complement strand
TGGGCGATGTCACCGCAGGCATCGACGTCACCGGCAATGCGACCACCCCGCGGGTGGAGGTCTGGTCCAACCCGGGCATGCCCCAGTCCGAAGCGCTGGCCTACCTGATGCTGGGCCGGAGCCTGGAAGGCGCCACCCGCGACCAGGCCAACCAGGTCACCGCGGCCTCGGCGGCGATGTCCGCCGGGACCGGCCTGCTGGCCGCGCAGCTGGGCTCGCGCCTGGGCTTCGACGATGCCGGCGTGACCCAGTCGCGCGCGCTGGGCGGCTCGGTGGTCGGCGTCGGCAAGTACCTGTCGCCGAAACTGTACGTCGGCTACGGCGTGTCGCTGGTCGGCAGCGGCCAGGTGTTGATCCTCAAGTACCTGCTGCGGCGCGGTTTCGACCTGGAGATCGAATCGAGCACGGTGGAGACGCGCGGTTCGGTGAACTGGCGGCACGAACGCTGATCCGTGACCTGCGGCGGTTGTCCCCCGGCACCGCCGCCGCTAACGTCCTGCGGACCGTTTCCGCTGGAAGTACCGATGTCCCGAGCAAGACCTGCCGCGCTGTGCGCCGGCCTCGCCCTCGCCTGCCTGTCCGCGCTGCCGTCCACGGCGCGCGCCGATGAAGGCATGTGGATGCCCTCGCAGATGCCGCAGCTGGCCGATGCCCTGCGGCAGGCCGGCTATGCCGGCGATCCGGCGCGGCTGGCCGATGTCACCGCCGCCCCGCTCAACGCGGTGGTGCGCGCCGGCGGCGGCACCGGCGCGTTCGTCTCGCCCGAAGGCCTGGTGCTGACCAACCACCACGTCGCCTTCGGCGTGATCCAGTACAACGCCACGCCCGAGCGCAACCTGATCGACAACGGCTACGTGGCCGCCGACCGCAACGCCGAACTGCCCGCCAACCCGGACTTCCGGGTGCTGGTGACGGTGGGTTTCGACAAGGTCACCGAGCAGGTGCTCACCGGCACCCGCGGCCTCACCGGCCGGGCGTACCAGGACGCGGTGGACACCGCTAGCAAGCGCATCGTGGCCGAATGCGAGCGCGAGGCGGGCATCCGCTGCAGCGTCGCCAGCATGTACTACGGCACCGACTTCTACCGCATCCGCCAGCTGGAGCTGCAGGACCTGCGCCTGGTGTACGCGCCGCCGCGCGCCATCGGCAACTACGGCGACGAGATCGACAACTTCATGTGGCCGCGCCACACCGGCGACTTCACCCTGCTGCGCGCCTACGTCGGCCGTGACGGCAGGCCGGCGCCCTATTCGCCGGACAACGTGCCGTTTACCCCGCCCTCGCACCTGCAGGTGTCCAGCACCGGACCCAGGGCCGGCGACTTCGCCATGCTGGCCGGCTATCCGGGCGTGACCTTCCGCCATCGCACCGCGGCCGAGTTCGCGCGCCAGGTGGAATGGACCCTGCCGACGCGGGTGGACGTGTTCGGCGCGCTGGCGTCGGTCATCGAACAGGCCGGCCGCGAGGACGCCCGTGCCCGCACCCTGTACGCCTCGCAGCTGCAGTCGCTGAAGAACAACCTCAAACGCGCCGCGGGCGAACTGGAAGGCCTGCGCCGCAGCGATGCCGTCGCCCAGCGTGCGGCCGACGAGGCGGCAATGCTGGCCGGTGGCACCTCGCGCACCGACGCTCGCGACATCAATGCGCTGTCCCGGGTGCTGGACCAGGTCGACGCGGTGCGCGAGCGCGAACTGCTGCTGGGCCTGGCCGTCTCGCAGAGCCAGCTGCTGCGCTCGGCCCTGGTGCTGGAGCGTCTGCGGATCGAGGCGCGCAAGCCCGACGCGGCACGCGAGAGCGGCTACCAGGCCCGTGACCTGGCGCTGATCGAGGGCACCCTGCGCCAGGTCCAGCGCCGCTACGACCCGGCCGTGGAGAAGGCCCTGCTGCGCGAGCTGCTGGGCCGCTACCAGCAGCTGCCGGACAGCCAGCGCGTGGCCGAATTCGACGCCGCCTTCGGCCGTACCCCGCAGGCCCTGGCCGAGGCACTGGATGCGCTGTATGCAGGCACCACGCTGGGCGAAGAGCAGGCGCGACTGGACGCGTTGGCCGCAGCGCGCGAGGGCCGGCCGCTGCCGGCCGACCCGCTGCTGCAACTGGTCGCCCGGCTGATGCCCGCCCAGCTGCGCATGGAAGGCGAGCAGAAGGCCAACGAGGGCGAGCAGCTGCGCCTGCGCCCGGCCTACATGCATGCGCTGGCTGCCTGGCGCGAAGGCCAGGGCCGGGCCCTGTACCCGGATGCCAACCGCACCCTGCGCATCAGCTACGGACGCCTGGAAGCGCTCAACGCGCGCGATGCGGTGCAGTTCGACCCTGTCACCACCGTGGCCGGCATCGTCGAGAAGAACACCGGCCAGGTGCCGTTCGACGCACCGGCACCGTTGCTGGAAGCGATTGCCAGGGGCGACTTCAGCGGTACCGCCGATCCGGCGCTGGGCACGCAGACGGTGAACATCCTCACCAACCTGGACACCACCGGCGGCAACTCCGGCTCGCCCGTGCTCAACGCCCGCGGCGAGCTGATCGGCCTGAACTTCGACAGCAACTGGGAATCGGTGAGCGCCAGCTGGTGGTTCGACCCCCGCTACAAGCGCG
>JBQGEI010000398.1:0-2497 GCA_052039535.1 Pseudoxanthomonas sp. | reverse complement strand
TCCAGGTACTCGTTGATCTGGCTCTTCGGATCGGAGGACTCGTTGAGCGGGATGCGCACCATGCCGTCCGGCGCGGTCATCGCCTTGGACAACAGGCCGGTCTTGGCGCCCTTGATGTCGAAGTAGCGGATCTCGCGGAAGTTGAACAGGCGCTCGTAGTAGTCGGCCCAGCGCGCCATGTTGCCGTGGTAGAGGTTGTGGGTCAGGTGGTCGATGAAGGTCAGGCCGAAACCGGCCGGCTTCAGGTCGACCCCTTCCTCGTACACGTAGTCCGGATCGTGGATCGTGCCCTGGGCATCGTAGCGGTCCACCAGGTACAGCATGCAGTCGCCGATTCCCCGGATCACCGGCGCGGCCACCGCCTTGGTCAGCTCATCTTCCTGCGAGAACGGCTCGGCGCCGTTCTTCAGCGCCTGGGTGCGCGCCCACTCGGCCAGCTTCTTGACCCGGATGGCGAAACCGCAGGCGCTGGGCCCGTGCTTCTCGGCGAAGCGCGCGGCGAAGGAATCCGGATCCTCGTTCAGCAGGAAGGTGCAATCGCCCTGGCGCCAGGTGGTGATCGGGCGGCTGCGGTGGCGCGCCACCCGGGTGAAGCCGAGGCTGCGGAAGTAGTCGTGCAGCTGTCCGGCCTGGCCCCCCGGCGCGGCGAACTCCACGAACTCGAAGCCGTCGATGCCCATCGGATTGTCGAAAGTGGTCACCGCCATGCCCGGGGCGGGCGCGGCGGTGGACGAAAGGACTTGCGGTTGCACGCTCATGATGGCTTCCTGATGCTCCCCGCCGGGGAACGGGGTCTGGGACAGACCCCTTTATAGTTACGTGTGCAACCACATGCAAGGTGCCCTGCCGCAATGACTGCAAATGCCAGCCAAGCCGTATCCGGGTCCGTTCCTGCCATGGACGCGTCCGGCCACGCCCAGCTCGAGCTCGAGCGTTTCCTGCCCTACCGCCTCAGCGTGCTGTCCAACCGGGTCAGCCAGACGATCGCCGACATGTACCAGAAGCGTTTCGGACTGGCGATCACCGAGTGGCGGGTGATGGCCGTGCTCGGCCGCTTCCCCGACCTGTCGGCCAACGAGGTCGCCGAGCGCACCGCGATGGACAAGGTCGCCGTCAGCCGCGCGGTGGCGCGCCTGCTGGAGCGCAGCCTGATCAAGCGCGAGATCCACAGCGACGACCGTCGCCGTTCGGTGCTCGCCCTGTCGGAGGTCGGCTACACGGTCTATGACGAGATCGCGCCGATGGCCCTGCAGGCCGAACAGCGGCTGGTGGCCACGCTGGACGACGGCGAGCGCGAGATGCTGGACCGGCTGCTGACCAAGCTGGCGGGTCCGGGGCTGACCGCGCTGCGCGACGGCCACTGAACCCACGCGCGGCGTCGGTCGCGCGGTCCGGGAAACGGGGATAGGGGAGAACACGGGGTGCCCTGCAGGCCCCCCGCGACGTAGCGAGGGAACCCGCCGCCGGCATGACCGGACGGCTGCCTCGCCGTGCCCGCGATCCGGGACGGCGGACACCGGATCCCGCGCGCACCTTGCAACGCGATCCGGCCCGCGCTTGTCAGCCCGGCCGGCGCCCGGAGCTGTATTCCAGGCCGTGCGCGCCGGGGCCGGACTCCGCACGCCACAGCAGCCAGGAGAACAGCAGGCCCAGCGCCGCCAGCGCGGTGTAGAACCACATGCCCGGGGCATAGCCGCCCGGGTTTGCCGGCCCGGCGGCGAAGGCGGTGTTGAAGCGCCCTACCGCCAGCGGCACCACGGCCACGCCGACCTGCTGGCACAGCGTCATCATCGAATACGCCGCGCCCAGCCGGCTCTCGCGCACGATGTAGGCGACCGACGGCCACATCACCGCGGGAATCAGCGAGAACACCCCGCCCAGCAGCAGCATCACCAGCAGCAGGGTCAGCGGCACCTCGACGCCGGCGGTGAACGGGATGGCGATGTCCGGCCCTGGCGGCGCGTAGGTCACCAGCAGGAACAGCGGCAGCATCACCAGCGAGCCGGCGGCCATGAACAGCGAACGCCGCCCGGCGCGGTCCACCCACAGCCCGAACAGCGGCGTGACCACGATCGCCGCCAGCGGCAGCAGGCTGCTGAGCATGCCGGCGGTCTCGCGCGCCAGGCCGTGGGCCTGCTGGAAGTAGTCGATGGCGAAGGCGCGGAACGGGAACACGGTGGCGTAGAACACCACGCACAGGCCCACGATGTACCAGTAGGACGCGCTGAAGGCGTACATGCCCTTCAGCTCCAGCTTGTCGGTGGCGTCGGCCTGGCCCAGGTCGACCCGCCCCTCCAGGCGCGATTCGGCCATCCAGTAAAGCAGCGCCGCGGTCACGCCCACGGCGGCCACGCCGGTGGCCAGCCACAGCGGATCCTGCCAGTTGCCATACAGCGGGCGGGCGAAGGAGGTGGACCAGTCGGCCGAGGCCGAGCCCAGCCGCGCGATCGACAGGTTGATGCCGAAGGCGAAGGACAGCTCCTTGCCCTTGAACCAC
>JBQGEI010000397.1:0-4673 GCA_052039535.1 Pseudoxanthomonas sp. | reverse complement strand
CCGGCGTGCCAGAGGGTGAGCACCGGTGCCGGCGGGGAGCTGCCCCTCCCGCGGTGGCGGGCCGGGCATCCTGTCATTCAGACCAGCTGCAGCTCGAAAGCCTTGAGCACGGCACGGGTGCGGTCGCGCACCCCGAGCTTGCTCAGGATGTTGGACACGTGGTTCTTGATCGTGCCCTCGGCGACGCCCAGCGAGTTGGCGATCTCCTTGTTGGAGAAGCCCGAGGCCATCAGCCGCAGGATCTCGGTCTCGCGGTCGGTCAGCGGGTCCGGGCGGTCCAGGCTGACGAAGTCGTTGCGCATGTGCTCCAGGCCCGACAGCAGCCGCTGGGTCACCGCCGGCTGCACCAGCGAGCCGCCGCTGGCCACGGTCCGGATCGCGCCGACCAGCTGTTCCAGCGACACGTCCTTGAGCAGGTACCCGCGGGCGCCGGCCTTGAGCCCGGCCAGCACCAGCTGGTCGTCGTCGAAGGTGGTCAGGATGATGGTCGGCGGCAGCTGCCCGGCCTGGGACAGGGTCTGCAACGCCTCCAGCCCGGACATCACCGGCATGCGCATGTCCATCAGCACCACGTCCGGGGCCACCTGCGGCACCAGTTCCACCGCCTGGCGGCCATCGCCGGCCTCGGCCACCACCTCGATCCCGCCATCGAGCGCCAGCAGGGACTTGATGCCCTGGCGCACCAGGGTCTGGTCGTCGACCAGGCAGACTCGGATCATGGCAACGCTCCTTCGATGGCCGGCCGAGCCGGGGCTGATGCGGGAATGGACAGGCGCAGGCCGAAGCCGGCGCCCTTCCGGGTCTGGATGTCGAGCGTACCGCCGCACTGCTGCAGCCGCTCATGCATGCCGCGCAGGCCGTTGCCGGGCACCACGCCGTCGGCGCCCTCGCCGTCGTCGCGCGCCTCCAGGCGGATCGCCCCGTCCTCGCGCCAGACGCGGATGGTGAGGCGCCCGGCGCCGGCGGCGTGGCGCACGGCGTTGGTGATGATCTCCTGGGTGCAGCGCAGCACCACGTGCGCACGCTCGGGGTCGTCGATGGCCAACGGCGACTGGATGTCCAGCACCACCTCCAGCGAGGGGACATGGTCGGCCAGGGGGCGCAGGGCCGCGGCCAGGTCGATGCCGCCGCTGGCATCGCGCAGCTGGCTGACCGCCTCGCGCACATCGGTCAGCAGCAGCCGCGCCAGGGTGTTGGCCTGGCGCACGTGCTCCTGGGCCCGGCCCTCGGTCATGTGGCTGGCCACTTCCAGGTTGAGGCTCAGCGCGGTCAGGTGGTGCCCCAGCAGGTCGTGCAGCTCGCGCGAGATGCGGGTGCGCTCGTTGACCCGGGCGCTTTCGGCCAGCAGGGCCCGGGTCGCGCGCAGTTCCGCGTTGAGGCGCCGCTGCTCGTCCCGTGCCTGCGCCTGCTGCTTGGCGACCAGGCTGGTCACGTAGATGAACAGCGAAAAGCCGCCATACAGCAGCGACTGCATCAGCGCCTCGAACATCGGCATGCGGAACACGCCGTAGTAGATCGGCAGCACCGCCAGCTGGCTCACCAGCAACAGCAGCACGCCCGGGGTGGACGGCAGCAGCCAGGGGATCACCCCCGCGGCCACCATGAGCAGGATGCTGCCCAGCCCCGAACCGTTGAAGTAGCTCACCGCCAGCGCGAACAGGGTCAGCACCAGCAGCAGGCCGCGGTCATGCCAGGCGGGGCGGCCGTGCCCGAGCCCCCGCGTCAGCCACCAGTAGCACGCGCCGAAGGCCAGGTAGCAGCCGAACATCAGCCCGGCCGGCGGACCGGCTGCGCCCAGCTCCTCCGGCCCATAGGCCGGCACGTACTGGGAATACACCAGCGGCACGCCGACCATGCCCCAGGTGAAGAGGCCGGCGTAGCGGAGCAGGCGGGTATGGCTGATCGGTCCGAACATGACGGCATCTTACGGGCCGGCGCGCGCCCGGCGCTGCGCCGGAAGTCATGGCCTCGCCCCGTCCGGCGGGCGCATGCGATAATCCGCACCGCAATGCCGGCATTCCCGGCCCGCCCACTGCAAGGTTCCATTCCCACATGTCCATCGTCATCCGCGACGTGCGCGAACACGAGCTGGACTCGGTCCTGGCGCTCAACAACAACGCCGGATCGGCGATCCTGCCGCTGGACGCGGCCAGGGTGCGCAGCTTCTTCGAGCATGCCGAGTACTTCCGCGTGGCCGAGCGCGACGGCAACCTGGCCGGCTTCCTGGTCGGCTTCGGCAGCGACAGCGAGCACGACAGCTGCAACTTCGCCTGGTTCAGGCAGCGCTACCCGCACTTCTTCTACATCGACCGGATCGTGGTCGCCAGCCGCCGCCGCGGCGGCGGCGTGGGGCGTGCGTTCTATGCCGACGTGCAGAGCTACGCCGAGCTGCGCTACCCGCTGCTGTGCTGCGAGGTGTTCCTGGACCACGGCGCCGACGCGGCGCTGCTGTTCCACGGCAGCTTCGGCTTCCACGAGGCCGGCCAGAACCTGATGCCGGAGGTGGGCGTGCATGCCAGCATGATGACCAAGGAACTGTGCAGCTACCCGTGGGTTCGAGAGACCTATGGAGACGCCCTGCCGGACCTGCCCTGGGTCGGGCGGCCGCGGCGCCAGGCCAGCCCCGCCAACCGCGCGACGGGTACCTGACGTGGCGGGCAGTACGACGAACTACGAACAGGCCGGTGAACTGAAGATCGGCCAGGTGGGCATCGCCAACCTGCGGATCCGCACCCTGGACGTGGACCGCCTGGTGGAGGAGATGCGCGAGCGGGTCGAGCGGGCTCCCAAGCTGTTCGGCCGGGCCGCGGTGATCGTCGACTTCGGCGGCCTGGCCCAGGCCCCCGATGCCGGTACCGCAGGCCGGCTGATCGACGGCCTGCGCGAGGCCGGCGTGCTGCCGGTGGCGCTGGCCTATGGCACCCGCGACAACGACGCCCTGGCCGAGGCCCTGGGCCTGCCGGTGCTCGCCAAGTTCCGGGCCCAGTACGAGTCGGCGGCAGCCGCGCCCTCACCGCCACCGCCGCCGCCACCGGCGCGCGAGCCCGCTGCCGCGCTCCGGCCGGCGGCGCCGGCCGAGAAGCCCCGCGCACCGGGCCGCATGCAGAAGACCGCCGTGCGTTCGGGCCAGCAGGTCTACGCCGAGGGCTGCGACCTGACGGTGCTGACCACCGTGGGCGCGGGCGCCGAGGTCATCTCCGACGGCTCGATCCACGTCTACGGGACCCTACGCGGCCGCGCCCTGGCCGGCGCCCAGGGCAATACCGAGGCGCGGATCTTCTGCCGCGACTTCCACGCCGAGCTGGTGGCCATTGCCGGCCATTACAAGGTGCTGGACGATATCCCCGAATCCCTGCGCGGCAAGCCCGTGCAGGTCTGGCTCGAAAACGGGCAGCTGAAGCTGGCCGCCCTCGACTGACAGTGCCGGCCGGCGGCCCCATCGGCCGCGGCCGGCGCCTCCCCTGCACGCGTCTCCAAGGAGATCTCCATTGGCTGAAATCATCGTAGTCACTTCCGGCAAGGGCGGCGTCGGCAAGACCACCTCCAGCGCCAGCATCGCCATCGGCCTGGCCCGTCGCGGCCACAAGACCGCCGTGGTCGACTTCGACGTCGGCCTGCGCAACCTCGACCTGATCATGGGCTGCGAGCGCCGCGTGGTGTACGACCTGGTCAACGTGGTCAACGGCGAAGCCACCCTCCGCCAGGCCCTGATCAAGGACAAGCGCTTCGACAACCTGTTCGTGCTGGCTGCCTCGCAGACCCGCGACAAGGACGCCCTCACCAAGGAAGGCGTGGAGAAGGTGCTCAAGGACCTGGCCGCCGACGGCTTCGAGTACATCGTGTGCGACTCGCCGGCGGGCATCGAGAAGGGCGCGTTCCTGGCCATGTACTACGCCGACAAGGCGGTGGTCGTGGTCAACCCGGAGGTGTCCTCGGTGCGCGACTCGGACCGCATCATCGGCCTGCTGGATTCCAAGACCCGCCGCGCCGAATCCGGCGAGGGCCTGCCGGCGCACCTGCTGCTGACCCGCTACAGCCCGGCCCGCGTGGCCACCGGCGAGATGCTCAGCATCGCCGACGTGGAAGAAGTGCTCGGCCTCAAGGCGCTGGGCGTGATCCCCGAATCCACCGACGTGCTCAATGCCTCCAACAAGGGCGAGCCGGTGATCCTGGAGGCGACCTCGGATGCCGGCCAGGCCTACGAGGACGCGGTTGCCCGCCTGCTGGGCGAGGACCGGCCGCTGCGCTTCACCACCCTGGAGAAGAAGGGCTTCTTCAGCAAGCTGTTCGGAGGCTGACCATGGCGTTGTTCGACTTCCTGCGGGCCAAGAAGAACACTGCGGAGACGGCGAAGAACCGCCTGCAGATCATCATTGCCCAGGAGCGCAGCAGCCGTGGCGCCCCGGACTACCTGCCGCTGCTGCGGCGCGAGCTGCTGGACGTCATCAAGAAGTACGTCAATGTCGACGTCGACGCGGTCAAGGTCGACGTGATCAAGGACGGCGACCACGACGTGCTCGACATCTCCGTCGCCCTGCCGGAAGGCCAGCAGGGCTGAGGACGACGCGGCCGCCCGGCGGCCGCGGTCCCGCGACACCCGACATGCCGTCCGACGCCGACCGCGACGTGCTTCGCCTGCGCGAGGTGGCATTCGCCGATGCCGCCGCGCTGCT
>JBQGEI010000396.1:0-2129 GCA_052039535.1 Pseudoxanthomonas sp. | reverse complement strand
CTGGTCCTGATCCTGATCTTCATCCATTGACGAGGTAATCCCCATGCGCGCCAAGCTGCTGTTCGCGGTGAGCGGCCTGCTCACCCTGCCGGCCCATGCCACCGAGCTGGAGATCTCGGTCGAGATCCCCAAGCTCAACGTCGCCGAATACCACCGCCCGTACGTGGCGGTGTGGATCGAGGGCGCCGACAGCAAGGCCGCCGCCGATCTGGCCGTCTGGTACCAGATGAAGGACACCGCCGAAGGCCATGGCACCAAGTGGCTGCCCGACCTGCGCCAGTGGTGGCGCAAGTCCGGCCGCAACCTGGACCTGCCGGTGGACGGCGTGACCGGGCCGACCCGGCCGGTCGGCAGGCACCAGATCAAGCTCGACGCCGGTGCGCCGCAGCTGGCCAGGCTGCACGCCGGCCAGTACACCCTGGTGGTCGAGGCCGTGCGCGAGGTCGGCGGCCGCGAGCTGCTGAAGATCCCGTTCACCTGGCCAGCCAGGGCCCCGCAGGCCGGCAAGGCCCAGGGCAGCACCGAACTGGGCGCGGTCGCCCTGTCGATCAAGTAATCCTCCAAGGAGCATCCCCATGAAGAAGCACGCGTTCGTCATCGCCCTGGCGCTGGCGCTTCCCTTCTCCGCGGCCGCGCACAAGCAGTGGCTGGTGCCTTCGCAGGCCACGGTCAACGGCCAGGACGTGTGGGTGACCTTCGACGCCGCCGTGTCCAACCAGCTGTTCTTCCCCGACCACGTGGCGATGCGCCTGGACAACGTGGTGGCCACCGCGCCGGATGGCAGCCAGCTGCAGCTGCAGAACGCCAGCACGGGCAAGTACCGCAGCACCTTCGACCTGCAGCTGCAGCAGGAAGGCACCTACCGGGTGGCCAACGTCAACCACGGCGTGTCGGCCAGCTGGGATACGGCCGAGAGCCTGGCGGCCAAGGCGAAGGCCAGGGCGGAGGGCAAGCCGACCACCGGTCCCGGCGCGCCGCGTGGCGGCTTCCTGCGCAACGCCACGCCCGAGGAGCTGGCGACCAGGATCCCGGCCGACGCGCAGAACCTGCAGGTCACCGAAACCCTCGGCCGCGTCGAGACCTTCGTGACCAACGGCCGCACGACCGCCATCAAGCCGGTCGGCCAGGGCCTGGAGCTGGTGCCGGTGACCCACCCCAACGACCTGTTCGCCGGCGAGGAAGCGACCTTCGTCCTGCATCTGGACGGCAAGCCGGCCGCCGGCCTGCAGGTCGAGGTGGTGCGGGGCGAAACCCGCTACCGCAACGCGCAGGAAGAGATCCAGGCCACCAGTGGCCAGGACGGCCGCCTGGCCATCACCTTCCCGCAGCCGGGCCTGTACTGGCTGGAGGTCTCCAGCGAGGACGCCCGGACCCGCGTGGCCAAGGCGAGCAAGCGCCGCCTGGCGTACGTGGCGACGCTGGAAGTGCTGCCGCAGTAAGTCCGCGACGATGAGCGCCGCCCACGCACCCGCCGCGGGTCTTGCGACCCTCGGCGGCGAAACCATGGGAACGCGCTGGAGCGCGCGCGTGGCCGTGCGCGCCTCGTTCGACCTGCACGCCGCGCACGCCATCGTGCAAGGCGCGCTGGACCAGGTGGTGGCGCAGATGAGCACCTGGGAGGCGGATTCGGACATCAGCCGCTACCGGCGCGCCGCGCCGGGCAGCTGGCACGCGCTGCCGGACGCCTTCGCCCGCGTGCTCGATGCGGCGATGGACGTCGCCGCGGCCAGCGATGGCGCATTCGATCCCACGCTCGGGCCGCTGGTCGAACTGTGGGGCTTCGGCCACGGTGGCCATCCCCGCCAGGTGCCTCCGCCCGCACTGCTGGCAGCGACCCGCGCGCGCACCGGCTGGCAGCGGGTGCAGCGCCGCGCCGGCGGCCGCGAGCTGCTGCAACCCGGCGGCCTGGCGCTGGACCTGTCGGCCATCGCCAAGGGCTTCGGCGCCGACTTGGCCGCCGAGGGCCTGCGCGCGGCCGGCGTCACCGCGGCCCTGGTCGAGGTCGGTGGCGAGATCC
The DNA here is from genome assembly GCA_052039535.1 of Pseudoxanthomonas sp. GTDB lineage: Bacteria > Pseudomonadota > Gammaproteobacteria > Xanthomonadales > Xanthomonadaceae > Pseudoxanthomonas. The sequence continues at coordinate 112 of JBQGEI010000396.1, read as the reverse complement.
GCGCCTATGGCCGCAAGCCCGACGGCAGTGCCTGGCAGGTGCTGGTCGAGGCCGAGCCGGACCTGGACACCCCGCTGGCGGAGCTGCCGCCGCGGGTGCTGGTGCTGGACGA
>JBQGEI010000395.1:0-1736 GCA_052039535.1 Pseudoxanthomonas sp. | reverse complement strand
CTTCCTGAACGAGACAGTCAGCACCCCGCCCCAAGCACGCAAGATTTTCACGGCCTTCATCCATAGTGGGCCTCCCGATACAGCAGGCCACGTGCCGTAAAGGACGTCGCAGATGCAGCAAGGCTCCGGCCGCGAAGGCGATACACGGATCTCCACCGGCAATGCCGGGCTGGACGACATCCTCGGTGGCGGTCTGGACAGGGACCGCCTCTATCTCTACGAAGGTCGCCCGGGTACCGGCAAGACCACCCTTGCGCTCGAGTTCCTGATGGCAGGCGCGCGCCAGGGCGAGCACGCGCTGTACATCACCCTGTCCGAGACCACCCGCGAGCTGCAGCTGGTGGCCGAGCGCCACGGCTGGGACCTGGCCGGTGTGGAGATCGTCGAGCTGGTGCCATCGGAAACGGTGCTGGAGCCGGAGCAGGAGATCACCCTGCTGCATCCGGCCGAGCTGGAGCTCGGGCAGACCACGCGCCTGATCCTGGACCGGGTCGAGCAGATCAACCCCAGCCGGGTGGTGATCGACAGCCTTTCCGAGCTGCGCCTGCTGGCGCAGAGCTCGCTGCGCTACCGGCGGCAGGTGCTGGCACTCAAGCAGTTCTTCGCCAACCGCAACTGCACGGTGGTGATGCTGGACGACATGACCTCGCACGAGGGCGACCTGCAGCTGCATTCGATCTCCCATGGCGTGGTCCTGCTGGAGCAGCTGGCGATCGACTACGGCGCCGAGAGGCGCCGGCTGCGCGTGATCAAGATGCGCGGCATGGAGTTCCGCGGCGGCTTCCATGACATCAAGATCGTGCGCGGCGGGATCGAGGTGTACCCGCGGCTGGTGGCCGCCGAGCACCACGCCGAGTTCTCCGGGGATGCCATCTCCAGCGGCAACCCCGGTCTGGACCAGCTGCTGTGCGGCGGCCTGGAGCGCGGCACCAATGCACTGCTGATCGGTGCCGCCGGCGTGGGCAAGTCCTCGCTGGCGCTGTCCTGGGCGATGGCCGCCGCCACGCGCGGCGAGCGCAGCGCGGTGTTCGCCTTCGACGAGGGCCGCGGCACCGTGCTGGCGCGCGCGCGCGCGCTGGGCATGGACCTGGACGCGGCGATCGGCTCGGGCATGGTGATGCTCCAGCAGATCGATCCGGCGGAGATGTCGCCTGGCGAGTTCGCCGCCATCGTGCGCCGCCGGGTGGAGGAGGACAATGCGCGGATCGTGGTGATCGACAGCCTCAACGGCTATCTCAACGCCATGCCCGACGGCCGCTTCCTGATCCTGCAGATGCACGAGCTGCTCAGCTACCTGGGCCAGCGTGGCGTGGTCACGCTGCTGGTGCTGGCCCAGCACGGGATGGTGGGGCCGACCGAGACCTCGCTGGACATCAGCTACCTCAGCGATGCGGTGCTGATGCTGCGCTACTTCGAGCATGCCGGCACCGTGCGGCGCGCCGTTTCGGTGGTGAAGAAGCGCAGCGGCCCGCACGAGCGCGCGGTGCGCGAGTTCCAGTTCGGCTCCACCGGCCTGGTGGTCGGGCCGCAGGGGACCGACTTCAGCGGTGTCCTTTCGGGCAAGCCGCTGTATACGGGCGCGCCCGACTCGCTGCTGGCGGAAGACCCCCGTGCCGGGTGAGCCCCCGGTCCTGGTATACGCGCCGACCGGGCGTGACGCCGCGGCGGCGGCGGACCTGCTGGAGCGGGCCGCCATCGCGGTACAGGTATGCCGCGACCATGATGCGCTGGTGGGC
>JBQGEI010000394.1:0-2306 GCA_052039535.1 Pseudoxanthomonas sp. | reverse complement strand
CTCATCGCGCCGGCGCTGATGGGCAGCCTGCAGTTCAGCGGCAAGGCGCTCACGCCCAAGCTCGACCGGCTTGATCCCATGGCGGGCCTGAAGCGGGTCTACAGCGCCGACGGCCTAGCCGAGCTGGCCAAGTCGCTGCTGCGCGTGGCGCTGCTGGGCACCGCCTGCGGCATGGTCCTGGCCAACGGCTTCGACGTGCTGCGCGGCATGCCCGGCCAGTCGCTGGAGGAGGCGGCGCGCACCGGCCTGCATTTCGCCGGGCGCCTGCTGGGCGCGGCGGCCCTGGCGCTGCTGCTGCTGGCGGCCATCGATGCCCCCTACCAGAAGTGGAACTGGACCCGGAAGCTGAAGATGACGCGCCAGGAAGTGCGCGACGAGATGAAGGACACCGACGGCAATCCGCAGATCAAGGGCCGGATCCGGCAGATGCAGATGCAGATGTCGCAGCGCCGGATGATGGAAGCGGTGCCCACCGCCGACGTGGTGGTGGTCAACCCGACCCACTACGCGGTGGCGCTCAAGTACGACGGCGGCACCATGGGCGCGCCGCGGGTGGTGGCCAAGGGCGTGGACGAGCTGGCCCTGCGCATCCGCGCGGTGGCCGGCGAGCACCGCATCACCCTGGTCGAGGCGCCGCCTCTGGCACGGGCCTTGTATCGGGAGGGGGAAATCGGCATGGAAATCCCCGTGAGACTGTACGCCGCCGTGGCCCAAGTCCTGTCCTACGTGTACCAGCTGCGCACCTGGCGCCCCGGCAACGGGCGGCCGCCGCAGCTGGGGCAGGTGGCGGTGGACGAGTTCCCGCCGGGTAAGCACCCGTGAGCACGGTCGCTCCCCAGCCGCTGGGGCGGCGGTTGCTGGACATGGCCCGCAATGGCGCCGGCGCGCCGCTGCTGGTGCTGGCGCTGCTGGCGATGGTGGTGGTGCCGCTGCCGCCGCTGGTGCTCGATGCGCTGTTCAGCTTCAACATCGCCATCTCGCTGGTGGTGCTGCTGGCGGTGGTCTACGTGCAGCGCCCGCTGGACTTCACCATCTTCCCGATCATCCTGCTCACCACCACGATGCTGCGCCTGGCGCTGAACGTGGCATCGACCCGGGTGATCCTGCTCAACGGCCAGGGGGGCCACGACGCCGCCGGCCAGGTGATCGCCGCCTTCGGCGAGTTCGTGGTCGGCGGCAACTACGCGGTGGGCATCGTGGTGTTCGCGATCCTGACCATCATCAACTTCGTGGTGATCACCAAGGGCGCCGGGCGCATCTCCGAGGTCACCGCGCGCTTCACCCTCGATGCCATGCCCGGCAAGCAGATGGCCATCGACGCCGACCTCAACGCCGGCCTGCTGACCAGCGAGGAGGCCAAGCTGCGCCGCGAGGAGGTCCGCGAGGAGGCCGACTTCTACGGCGCGATGGACGGCGCCAGCAAGTTCATCCGCGGCGATGCCATCGCCGGCATCCTGATCCTGTTCATCAACCTCATCGGCGGCTTCGCCGTGGGCATGCTCCAGCACGGCATGGCTGCTACCGATGCGGCCTCGACCTACACCCTGCTGTCCATCGGCGACGGCCTGGTGGCGCAGCTGCCGGCGCTGCTGGTGTCCTCGGCGGTGGCCATGCTGGTGACCCGCGCCTCGCGCGCCCAGGACATGGGCAAGGCGATGGTCAGCCAGGCCTTCGGCCAGCACAAGGCGCTGGCGATCGCCGCGGGCATCCTGCTGGCGGTGGGCGTGGTGCCGGGCATGCCCAACGTCGCTTTTCTGACGCTCGGCGGGATCATGGCCTACGCCGCCTGGAAACTGTGGCGGCGCCAGGAACAGGCCACGGCCGAGGCCGCGCGTGCCGAGGCGCTCGGGCCGGCCGCCGTCGCCGGGCAGTCCAACGCCGAACTGGACTGGGACGAGCTGCGCCCGGTGGACCCGCTGGGCCTGGAGGTCGGCTACCGGCTGATCCCGCTGGTGGACAAGGCCCAGGGCGGCGAGCTGATGGCCCGGATCAAGGGCGTGCGGCGCAAGCTCACCCACGACATCGGCTTCCTGATCCCGCCGGTGCACATCCGCGACAACCTGGAACTGCAGGCCACCCACTACCGCCTGCTGGTGCATGGCGTGCCGGTGGCCAGCGCCGAGGTCCACCCGGACCGCGAGCTGGCGCTGGACCCCGGCGGCGCGCTGGGCCAGATCGACGGGATCCAGGGCAAGGACCCGGCCTTCGGCCTGGACGCGGTCTGGATCCAGCCGCACCAGCGGGCCCAGGCCGAAGCCATGGGCTACACCGTGGTCGACCCGGCCACGGTGGTGGCCACCCACCTG
>JBQGEI010000393.1:0-8678 GCA_052039535.1 Pseudoxanthomonas sp. | reverse complement strand
GGCGGCCGTGGCCATTGAAGGCGCTGCTGGAACTGCCGCTGCTGCACGACCAGGATCCGTCCGCGCGCTGGGAACGCTGGCGCGACGCAGTGGGCCCGGCCGCGCTGGATGTGTCGCGCGGCCAGACGTTCGCCTCCTCGCACCTGGTGATCGAGGCGGCGGTGCAAGGGCTGGGCGTGGCGCTGGCACGGCGGCGGCTGGCCCAGCGCGAACTCGATGCCGGGCTCCTGGTGGCGCCGTTCGGCCCCTACGAGGTCAGCCTGCCGCAGGCCTACTGGATCGTGGTCGATCCCGCGCGCCTGGACGACCCGGCGGTGCGCATCTTCGTGCGCTGGCTTGAAACGGCCGGCTGAGCGACCGCACCGACCGGAGCTCCCCCGGCGCCCGGAGCCGGCGGCCGTGCGGCCATGCCTGCCAGGCGCGCGCTGCATGGGAACCCACCCACCGACCGTGCGTCTGCGGGCGGGCCAGGACTGCGCCGCACGGCGTCACCGGCCTTCGAGGCCACCGCGTACGTCAGCGACGCTTCCGCTGGACTTCAATGCCCGGGACCGGGCGCGAGCCGCCCGAGGCCCGGAACGACGACCGCCTTGCGCGTGCCGTCGCGCCGGGATGTCGCCCGTCAGCGGAACGCCGCCTGCGCCCGGGTACGGGCCGGCGTACCGGCCTTGCCGGAAAGCCCGCTGCCGGAGGCGCGGCTGCCGCTTCCAGCCTTCCGGGTCGCCGGCTTGGTGACCTTTGCCGCCTTGGCGGTCTTCGCGGCCGGGCCCTTGCCGGTGGCGGCACGGGTCGACGTGGTGGCGTTGCGCGGGGCACGCGGGCGGGAGATCGAAAGCTCGCGCATGGCTTCGCTGCAGTCCCGGTTGAGCGACTGGAGCTGGCCTTCGAAGTGCTCCAGCGCGCGGGTGAACAGCTGTTCCTTCTTGACCGTGCGCGCGACCGTGGCCGAATCCTTGGAGAGGTTGCGGCCGGTCGCCGCCAGGCGCTGGCGCTGCACCAGGTCGCGCTGCTTGTCGCGCAGTTCGCGGGTGCGCCGGATCAGCGCCACCAGCTGCTTCACCTCGTAAGGTCCGCGCGATTCCAGCAGCTGGCGTTCGCGCGTGGTCAGCACGGCGGCCTGGGCGGGGGTGATCCTCATCGGTCTGTCCTCCTGTCTGCAGGTGTCGGACGAGAATGCCAACGCGTGCGTGCACATTGCGCGATCAGGCGCGTGCTTCAGCGCCGTGCAGCCGGCAACGCGATCGCCTCGCCTTCCACGCACGCCACCAGGCGCTCGCCCGGAAGCTGCGCGGGCACCACGCCGGCGGTGAACGCGGAGAATGCCGGCAGCACGGTCAGCCGTTCGCGCAGCCAGAACGCCGGCCAGCGTCGGCGCAATCCCGGCAGCGCCGCCAGCGGATGCAGGTGCCCGCACAGCACGTGCAGGCCCGCGCGCGGCACCGGGTCGTGGCGCAGCAGGAACGGACCTTCGCGCTGCTCGGTGCCGGCGTCCTCGGCATCGAGCACGTGCGCGTCCAGCGCGCGGTCGTGGTTGCCTCGCAGCACCCGGATGCGCAGCGCGCGATGCCGCGCGCGCCACTGCCGCCATGCCTCCAGCCAGTGGGCGCGCGGTGCCGGGCCGTGCAGCAGGTCGCCGAGGATCCACAGCACCTCCACCTCGCGCGCGTCCAGCAGCGCATCCAGGCGCTGCAGGTCGTGGTCCGTGCCGCCGCCGGGCACGGCGATGCCCGCGCGGCGGAACGCGTCGCCCTTGCCCAGATGCAGGTCCGCCAGCAGCAGGGCGCGGGTGCCGGGCAGGTAGAGGGCGCGGTCACCGAGCAGGTGGGCCGGCTCGCCGGCCAGGGTGGTGCACCACTCAGCTTCCATGGCGCTTCTCCAGCTGCTCGGCCGCGCGCCGCACGCGCGTGCGCCAGTCTTCGGTGCTGAGCTGACCGCGCTGGCCCTCGGCCCACAGCGGGAAGGACAGCGGCGTCAGCCCCGGAGGCCGTGCCAGCACGCACTGGCGCGCGCCGCGCTCGCGCAGCACCTGTTCCAGCCGGGCCAGCTCCAGTTCGCCTTCCAGCACCTCGCGCTCGGCCTGGGCCAGCAGCAGGTGGTCCGGGTCATGCCGGCTGAGCACGTCGAACAGCAGCCCGCTGGAAGCCTGCAGCTGGCGCAGGCTGCGCAGCTGGCGGCCGGGCAGGGAGGGCCTCAGCAGGCCGGACACGCGCGCGATCTCGCGGAAGCGACGGCGTGCCAGCTCGCCGAGGTTCAGTGCCTCGCGCAGGTCCCAGTCCAGGTCCGTGGTGGCCAGCAGGGTGTGCAGCAGGGGCTCGTCGACCGTGGCCGGTCGTGCCGGCGAGAGCACCAGGCCGTAGTCGTTGGCGGCGAAGGCGAAGCTGTTGCGCTGCAGCCGGCCCCAGCGCAGCGCGAACAGCGCGGCCAGCCCCTCGTTCACCTGGCGCCCGCCGAAGGGGTAGACGAACAGGTGGGTACGGCCACGCAGGGTCGCGTGCTCGGCCAGCAGCAGCCCCGGGCCGGGCAGGGCGGACAGGCGTGCCTGCAGCGCCATCAGCGGGGCGAGCGTGCGCATCTCCGGCGAGCCGTCGGGCCGGGCCAGCAGCGCCTCCACCTCGTCGGCCAGCTGCGAGGACAGCGGCATGCGGCCCCCGCGCCAGGTCGGCACCGCGCCCTCGCCGCCGCGCGCCGGGCGCACGTAGGCGGTCATGTCCTCCAGCCGCACCAGCTCCAGCAGGCGCCCGGCGAACTGGAAACGGTCGCCGCGGCGCAGGCGGCCGGCGAACTGCTCCTCCACCGCGCCCAGGCGGCCACCGCGCAGCATGCGCACGGCCACGCTGCCGTCGCTGGTGATGGTGCCGATGGACAGCCGGTGGCGCGTGGCCACGCGCTGGTCCTCGACCACGTAGCGGCCATCTGCGGCACGCACCACCTTGTGGAAATCGGGGTAATGCGCCAGCGCCCGGCCGCCCTGCACGATGAACTCCAGCACCGCCTGCCATGTGGCCGCGTCGAGCCCGGCGAAGGCATGCGTGCCGCGCACCTCGGCCAGCAGCGCGTCAGGCTTGAAGCCGCCTGCCAGCGCGCAGCTGACGCAGTGCTGGGCGAGCACGTCCAGCGAGCGCCGCGGCGGTGGGCGGGATTCGACCCGGCCGCTGCGGATCGCGTGGCGCGCAGCGGCGAACTCGAGCAGTTCCAGCGCATGGGTGGGGATGCAGGTGACTTCGCCGGACTCGCCCGGCCGGTGGCGCGCGCGGCCGGCGCGCTGCAGCAACCGCGCCACCCCCTTGGGGCTGCCCAGTTGCAGCACCTGGTCCACCGCGGGGAAGTCCACGCCCAGGTCCAGGCTGGAGGTGGCGACCACGCAGCGTACCGTGCCCTCGCGCAGGCCCTGTTCGGCGGCCGCGCGCAGCACCGGATCCAGCGAGCCGTGGTGCAGGGCCAGGGTGGCCGGATCTTCCGGCCATACCGCCGACAGGGCCTGGTGCCACAGTTCGGCCTGGGCCCGGGTATTGGTGAACAGCAGGCTGCTGCGCACCGCCAGCAGCCGCTCCAGCACGCGTGGCAGCTGGCCCAGCCCGAGGTGGCCGGCCCACGGGAAACGCTCCCTGCCTTCGGGCCGCAGGGTCTGCACCGCCACCGTGCGCGCACGGGTACCACCGACCAGGGCCGCGTCCGGGCGATGCGGCAGCAGCACCGCGCGGGCCTGGTCCAGGTTGCCGAGGGTGGCCGACAGTCCCCAGGTCCGCAGTCCGGGCCGCAACGCGCGCAGGCGCGCGAGGTTGAGCTGGAGCAGCACGCCGCGCTTGTTGCCCAGCAGCTCGTGCCATTCGTCCACCACCACCATGTCCAGCGCGCGCAGGCGCTCCGGGGTATCGGGGTAGGACAGCAGCAGCGCCAGCGATTCGGGCGTGGTCACCAGCGCGTCCAGGCCGCCCTCGCGTGCCAGGCGGCGGTCGCGCGCCGAGGCATCGCCGGTGCGCTGTCCGACGCGCCAGTCCAGGCCCAGGCTCTCGGCCGGCTCGCGCAGCGCGCGGGTGGTGTCGGCCGCCAGCGCCCGCAGCGGGGTGATCCACAGCAGCCGCAACGGATGCGCCTCGGCGGCACGCACGCGGCGTTTCGACGGGACGGCCGCGGCCTGCCTTGCCAGTGCCTCCAGCAGCGGCGCACCGGCCACCGCCAGGGTCTTGCCGCTGCCGGTGGGGGTATGCAGCAGGCCCGATTCCCCGGCCAGGGCCCGGCGCCAGACCTCGCGCTGGAAGCGCAGCGGTGTCCAGCCGCGGGCGTCGAACCAGGCCTGCAGCTGCTGCCGCGCCGCACGCAGGCGGGCGGCGGACGGGCGTGCGGTGGCCGGCGGGGGCGTGGTCTCCGGCGGTGCCACCGACCGCGGGCTCATCGCGCCAGCGCCTGCAATGCCGACAGCGCGTCGGCCTCGGCGGCCGGCTTGTCGTGGCGCCAGCGCAGGATGCGCGGGAAGCGCACGGCGATCCCGGACTTGTGCCGCTTGCTGCGGTTGACCGCCTCGAAGCCCAGCTCGAACACCTGCAGCGCTTCCACCGAGCGCACCGGCCCGAACCGCTCCAGGGTGTGGGCGCGGATCCAGCGGTCGAGTTTCAGGATCTCCGTGTCGTCCAGGCCCGAGTACGCCTTGGCCACGGGCACCAGAGCACCTTCGTGCCACAGGCCGAAGGTGTAGTCGGTGAACAGGGTGCTGCGCCGCCCGTGGCCGGCCTGCGCGTAGATCAGCACCGCATCGATGGTCAGCGGCTCGATCTTCCACTTCCACCAGTCCCCGCGCCGGCGACCGGCCTGGTAGGGCGCGCTGGCGCGCTTGAGCATCAGTCCCTCCACGCCGCGGGTGCGGGAGTGTTCGCGCAGCGCGGCGGCCTGTTCCCAGTCGCCTGCGTGCACCTGCGGCGACAGCGTGATGCGCGGGTCGGCATGGGCCAGCAGCAGCGTCTCCAGCAGGGCGCGGCGCTCCTGCTGCGGCAATGCGCGCAGATCGCGGCCTGCGTGCTCCAGCAGGTCGTAGGCCAGCACCCGCACCGGTGTGTCGGCCAGGGTCTTCGCACCGGGCTTGCGGCGCTGGATTCGGGTCTGCAACGCGGTGAACGGCAGGGGCGCGTCCGCGCCGGCGCGCCAGGCCAGCAGTTCGCCGTCGAGCACGGTGCCGTCGGGCAGCGATGCGGCGGCCTGCTCGATCTCCGGGAAACGGCCATCCAGCCGCTCCTCCCCCCGCGACCACAGCGCCACCTCGCCGTCGCGCCGCAGCAGCTGCACCCGGATGCCGTCCCACTTCCACTCCAGCAGCCAGTCGGCGACCGGCCCGAGGCTGGGCGGATCGGCCTCCAGCGGCGAGGCGAGGAAGAACGGGTACGGCTGCTGGCGGTCGCCGGGGCGCTCCTGCGGGTCGAGCAGGTGGGCCATCCACTGCGCATCGGGCGTCCAGCTGCCCAGCATGCGCTGGGCGATGCGGGCGATGTCCACGCCGGACAGCTCGGCCAGCGCCTGCTGCACGGTGCGCTGCGAAACCCCGACCCGCAGCGCGCCGGTAAGCAGCTTGTTGAACGCCAGCCGCTCGTCGAAGCACAGGCTGCCCCAGGCCGCCATGACCGCGGCGCGGCGGACTTCCGGCGCGGCGTTTGCCAGCGGCAGCAGGCGCTGTTCGATCCACTGCGACAGGGGCACGTCCTCGCCAGGGCCGGACGGGTCGTCCAGCAGCAGGGTCACCGTTTCGGCCAGGTCGCCCACCTGCGAGTAGCTGTCGTCCACCAGCCACTCCGGCAGCCCGGAGGCCTCGCCGACCCACGCACGCAGTTCGCCGCTGGCGGCGATCTTGCGGCCGGCCCCGGAAACCTTGCCGCCGGACAGCAGGTGCAGCGCCCAGGCCGCATCGGCCGGCGGCGCCTGGCGGAAGTAGGCGACCAGGGCCGCGCGCTTGTCGCCGGTGGCCGTGCTGCGGTCCAGCTCGCGGTAGAGCGCGGCGAAGCGCTTCATTCGCCGGGCTCCTGCGCGGCGGCGGGCGCCGATTCCTGCAGGGTTTCGTCGCCGTAGCCGGTGTGGAACGACTCGGCCGCCACGCCCTGTTCGCGCAGGTGGCGCACCAGGGCGTCGGTGTTGCCATGGGTGGCGATGATCCGGCTGGCGCCGGTGTCGGCGATGGTGCGCAGCAGGTCCGGCCAGTCGGCGTGGTCGGAGACCACGAAGCCGCGGTCCACGTTGCGCCGGCGGCGGTTGCCACGGATCCGCATCCAGCCCGAGGCGAACCCGTGCTGCGCACGGCGGAAGCGCCGCAGCCAGGTGCTGCCGGCGGCCGAGGGTGGGGCGATCACCAGGCGGCCGGCGAAGTCATGGTTGCGTGGCAGGTCGGCCACCCGCTCGGTGTCCAGCATCGGGATGCCGGCCTGGCGGTAGACCTGCACCCCGGCGTCGATCGCCCCGTGCAGCAGCGCGGGCATGTCGTCCAGCCCGCGCAGCTCGGCCAGCACCCGCTGTGCCTTGCCCAGCGCGTACGAGTACAGGATCGCCGCCTCGCCGCGCGCGGCGCACTGGTGGCGCCATTGCACGATCTCCGCGGCGACCTCGCGGGTGTCGGGCCAGCGGTACACCGGCAGGCCGAAGGTGGCTTCGGTGATGAAGGTGTCGCACGGCACCACCTCGAACGGCGCGCAGGTGGGGTCGGCCTGGCGCTTGTAGTCGCCGGAAGCGACCCAGACCTGGCCGTCGGCCTCGATCCGCACCTGGGCCGAGCCCAGCACGTGTCCGGCCGGGTGCAGCGACACCCGTGCGCGTCCGATCGTGAACGGCTCGCCGTAGTCGTGCGCGTGCACCCGCTGCTCGCCCAGCCGCCAGCGCAGGATCGGCAGCGACTGCCCGGTGCAGTGGTACTCGCCCATGCCGCCGCGGGCATGGTCGCCGTGGCCGTGGGTGATGACCGCGCGCGGCACCGGCCGCCACGGGTCGATATGGAAATCGCCGGGCGGGCAGTAGAGCCCTTCCGGGCGCAGGACGACCAGGTCGTCGGGGGACTCGGGCATGGCCGCAAGTCTGGAAGCGGCGGTGTGCAGGCGGCGAGAACCGCGCCGCGCCGGCCGCCGGTCAGGCGCGAGGCGCCCGGCGTGTGCCGGGCGCGGCCCCGCAGCCCGCCGTCAGTGGCCGGCGTGGCCGCAGCCTTCCCCGTCCTCGCCGATGTCCTCGTTCCACACCTGCGGATGGTCCGCGATCCACCCGCCGAGCATCGCGATGCATGCCGGATCGGCCAGGTCGACCACCTCCACGCCCTGGTCGCGCAGCCAGTCGTGCCCGCCCTGGAAGTTGACCGCCTCGCCCATCACCACGGTACCGATGCCGAACTGCTTCACCAGCCCGCTGCAGTACCAGCACGGCGACAGCGTGGTGACCATGATGGTGTCCCGGTAGGAGCGCTGGCGCCCGGCCTTGCGGAAGGCGTCGGTCTCGCCATGCACCGAAGGATCGTCCTCCTGCACCCGCCGGTTGTGGCCGCGGCCAAGCAGGGTGCCGTCGCGGCGGAACAGGGCGGCGCCGATCGGGATGCCGCCTTCGGACAGCCCCAGGCGGGCTTCCTCCAGGGCGACGGCGAGCATGGCGTGGTAGTCGGGGGTCGGGTTCACGTGCGGTGTCCAGGTGGCAGGCCCACAGCTTACGCGCCGCGGCCGGACGTGATCCGCAGCCCCGGCCGCCGGTGCCATAATCGCGCCATGAGCCAATCCCCCTACGAACGCGGCACCACCCACTTCGGCTTCCGTGACGTCCCGGCGACGGAGAAGCAGAAACTGGTGGGCCAGGTCTTCACCTCGGTCGCGCGCAAGTACGACCTGATGAACGACCTGATGAGCCTGGGCATCCACCGGGCCTGGAAACGCTACTTCACCGCCACCTGCCAGGTGAAGCCGGGCGACCGGGTGCTCGACCTGGCCGGAGGCACCGGCGACATCGCCGCGCTGCTGAAGCCGCGCGTGGGCGCCGGCGGCCAGGTCGTGCTGGGCGACATCAACGCCGGCATGCTCTCGGTCGGCCGCGACCGCATGACCGACCGCGGCCTGGTCGCGGGCCTGGACTACGTGCAGTGCAACGCCGAGAAGCTGCCGTTCCCGGACGCCAGCTTCGACCTGGTCACGATGGCCTTCGGCCTGCGCAACGTCACCGACAAGGCCGCGGCGCTGCGCGAGATCGCGCGGGTACTGCGGGTGGGCGGCCAGGCGCGGGTGCTGGAGTTCTCCGAGGTGCGCGCGGAGTGGTTCAGGCCGATCTACGACTTCCACTCGTTCAAGGTGCTGCCGAAGCTGGGCAGCCTGTTCGCGGGCGACCCGGACAGCTACCAGTACCTGGCCGAGAGCATCCGCAAGCATCCGCCGCAGGACGAACTGAAGGCGATGATGGAAGAGGCCGGGCTGTCCCGCTGCGGCTACGTGAACCTCAGCGGCGGCATCGTCGCGGTGCACACCGGCTACCGGGTGTGAGTCATGGCGGGCGGGGCGCCGGTGCCCTGCGCGTGGTTTCCCGGTCCGGCGCGCGCGGCCGGCGCGTTCCGCGCCGGGACCAGGCCGGGACGCACCCGGTGCGCGGGCCGGCCGTCGCGACGCGCGGGTTACACTCGTTACTTTCCCGCTTCGTGCCCCCGACATGCGTTTTCCAGCCCTGCTGTTCACACTTGCCATGAC